>CAYTPF010000001.1:0-660 GCA_964439775.1 uncultured bacterium
GGGTAAACGGATAGAGTTTACCGGCCTCCATAGGCATGGAGCCTTGGCTGTTATAATTACTGGGTCCCTGATTGCTCCAATTATTAAACACCGGGTTACCATCTATGGTGAGACGTGCTCCATCATCATGGCGACCGTAGAAGTTTACCTGGCCGTCCGATGGCCCCTTGATATATCCGGTCCAGCGGACAGCAAAGTTGTTATTGGCGCCAGAGGCGTTGGAGGGCAGCGCGCCATCCCACATCTGTTCAAAATTAATTGTCGCATCTGTACGCGTGGTATAGAGAGTGCCCGCCGCGAAGTTTCCGTTGCCACCGGTGTTTGTGTAGTACTCCGCCTTCAAGCCACTCGAAACTCCGTGGCCAACCGTGATGACATCATCCGCATCACTACCCGTCAGCGTCACATAACCCGAAGAGCTGGTATCTACCGCAAGGTCACCATCGTTAAACTCTAAAACTTCAATGTTGCTGAGCGTATCAACACCCAGTGATGTCGTGGAATTTGCATCAGATACGGTCAGCGTTCCATCACTGGCGACCGAGAATGTGAAATCCTGCTTGTCGCCGTTAAAGATACCAACATCGTGGCCGTAACCACCATCGACAGTATCATCACCCGCACCAGCCTCGATGGCGTCGTCACCATCACCGCCATCAA
>CAYTPF010000001.1:760-40976 GCA_964439775.1 uncultured bacterium
CACCGCCATCGATCGTATCATCACCAGCACCGCCCGTGATCGTGTCGTCTCCGTCTTCACCCTCGAGGATATCGTCACCGGCACGGCCCTCGATCGTATCGTCACCGTCATAGCCAAGGATCTCGTCGTCGCCGGCACCGCCATCAACAGTATCATCACCCGCACCAGCCTCGATGGCGTCGTCACCATCACCGCCATCAACAGTATCATTACCCGCACCAGCCTCGATGGTGTCATCACCGGAACCGCCCACAATGATGTTGTCCCCTTCATCACCGTAAACCGTGACCGGAACCGATCCGACAATCGTGATGTTATCGGCCGCAACATCACCAGTCAGAACAAGCTGATTGAGAGAGGTGTCATGGGAGACCGTAATGTCTCCATCATCGAAGCGCAGGGTCTCAACACCGGTCACCGTGTCGACGTCATTATTGACCGTATCTGTGATCGTGACCGTCAGGCCGTCAGCTGAAGACTCAAACGTGTAATCCGCCTGGTTGCCGGCAAAGATTGCAATGTCATTATCTGCACCGCCATCGATCGTATCATCACCAGCACCGCCCGTGATCGTGTCGTCTCCGTCATTACCGTCGATGGTGTCGTCGCCATCCTGGCCAAAAATCAAATCATCAATTGTATCGCCTTCAACCGTATCATCACCGGCGCCCGCTTTGATAGTGATAGGAATAGACCCAACGACCTGAATACTGTCAGGACCATTTGAGCCCGTCAGGACCATACCGTTTGCATCTAGCGATACACCGATATCACCGTCATCAAATCGCAGACTTTCAACACCTGTAATCGTGTCAACGAAGTTATTTCTGGTGTCGGTAACGTAAATCGTTAGGCCGTCTGAAGACGAAGCAAATTGGTAATCAGCCTGACTACCCGCAAATACAGCAGCATCAATCCCGTGGCCGCCAGATATCAGATCGTCGCCATCTCCACCAATCAGGGTGTCATGGCCACTTTCTCCAACGAGCGTGTCATCACCATAGCCGCCGCTCAGGACATCACTGCCTTCGCCGCCCTCTATAACGTCGTCCCCGACATAACCATCAATGTTATCGCTGCCACCGGCGCCTCGGAGGAGATCATCGCCGGCACCCCCGCGAAGATCATCGGCACCGCCGACACCGAGCACGGTAACCGGATGTGGGCCAATGACTTTAATACTATCCTCATTACCCGACCCTGTGAGAACGAGACCTTGGGCATCCTGAGATACCGCGATGTCACCATCATCGAACCGTAAGGTTTCAATACCCGTCACCGTATCAACATCGTTATTAAGCGTATCCGTGATCGTGATCGTCAGCCCATCTTCAGACGACGCAAATGTATAGTCAGACTGATCACCAGCGAATACGGCCGTATCAATATCTCCAACGATTTGGTCAACGCCGGTCTGAACATTATTCGCATCCGGTAACTTCGCAGCCACGAGTTCGTCGTAAACATACGTCGTCGTCACTTCATTAACGGTATTCGAGATAAAGGCGTACAGCTTACCTGTTCCGGGCTCGCTGTAGACATCAACAGTGTGCGTGCTGTCGAGTTGATAGGCAGAAGTCTCCAGTGTCCAGCCATCGCCTACTGGGTCCATAGTCGTCGGGTTGCTTGAGCCATCGTCAGGCGCAACGACGTAACCATCCACGAGCGGCGTCAGCGTTTGCAGAACAGCATCGTAAAGGTGTTCATCGTTGTTGGTATCACTATAAATTGGCAGGTTATCTGCACGGACCGCCACAAACCCACCGTTGACTGGGTCTTCGGTCCAATAGTTGGTTCCGTCGTGATACAGGTCCGACTGGCGGGCTAGCATGTGCGTGCTGAATGAGGAAGTAGCGGAGTTCCAGTCCCAATTTTCCTGACTGACCGCCTGACCACCATCAACCAGCATCCAAACCGCACCTTCCGGCGTCTGTTGCTCAGAAACTTCACGATAAGTCACGGTCTCGCCGAGGCCTGCACCAAACTCCACGAAAGTTGTCGAATTGTAATCGTAAGCCGATACCGAAGACATGAATGTGACACTTTCACCAGTAACTTGTGTCAAACCTGTCGCGTCGGCCGGCGCTGTTCCAGCGTGATGGTAGTCCGGACTATATGTCACCTGATAGGTTGAGAGGACATTCCCACCATCGATCGTGTCGTCGCCGGCACCGCCGGTAATGACGTCATCCCCCTTCCCACCGAGAATTGTATCGTCGTCGGCGCCACCATCAATCGTATCAGCACCTCCTCCACCCTCGATGGCATCATTACCAGCACCACCTATAATATCGTCATCACCGACCGAGCCCTTAAGAAGGTCGTCTCCGCCCCCACCGGCAATGATGTCAGCACCATCAACACCGAAGACGGTGACTGGGTTACTTCCTACAATTGTTATTGTGTCTGTGCCTGTTGTGCCTGTGAGGACGAGACGATTGAGCGCGTCATCGTGGGAGACCGTAATGTCTCCATCGCTGAACCTCAGTGTCTCAACACCCCGGACCACATCTTTATCACCGGTGCCTACCTCGGTGACCGTCACCCTTAGACCATCTGAGGATGCCTCAAAGGTATAATCCGCCTGATTGCCAGCATAGATAGAAATATCCTGTCCAAGCCCGCCCACAATCGCATCATTACCAGCACCGCCTGTGATGACATCATCGTCATCGCCACCATAAATTGTATCGCTACCATCTCCGCCATAAATTTCATCGGCCCCTTGGTCACCGCTTATCTGGTCACCTCCAACACCGCCATAAATGAGATCCGCACCATCTCCTGCTGTCACATCGTCATTTCCGGCGTTACCGAAGATCGTATCAACACCATCACCACCACTGATAATGTCATCGCCTTCGCCACCAATGATTTGATCGTCCCCGGCGTCACCCTGGATTGTGTCGTTCCCGATATTACCTTTCAAAATGTCATTGCCGGCGCCACCATCCAGGTAATCATCTCCATGATAACCACTGATGGTGTCGTTTCCGTCTGCGCCATCCACGGAAATTCCGGTTGCTGTTTCGCTTTCCAACGTGAAGAAGTTCTCAGCTGGAATGATGCTTGCTTCTTGTCCGTCATAGGCCCACTCGAGGCGCATGCGATCACTGCCGTCTTCTTCGAACATTTCCAATTCGAAGGGATACAGACTTCCACTTTGCATCGTGAAGGTGCCTGAACTGCTATACGACTCGTTATCAGAGGAAACAGACTGGCTCCAGTTATTGAAGACCTCCGTACCCCCGATCGTTAGCCGGGCGCCATCATCATGGTAACCGTGGAAAGTGATCTCTCCATCAGCGGGCGCCTGAATAAGACCCGTCCACCTTACGGCAATATCACTATATGCACGGGTCAGCGTAATAGTATCGATGCCTTCGCCGAGATTGATGAGAGAGTAGTCGTCGACACCTGTGAATGTGAATGAGGAGTTGAGATCATCACCGAGGGTTGTGGCGACACCTTTGGTTCCGTCGGCGGAGAAGCGCTGGGCCCGGATGTCGTAGCTGGAGCCGCCGCTATGGCCGCTGCTGTCCTGCCAGGTGACCACGAAACCACCATCGACGAGGGCGGTAACCGACGGCTCACTCTGGGTGCTGCTATTATATGTGTTAACCCGGAACTCATCGTTGAACGGGGTTCCATCAGCGTTATAGATCTGGCCACGGATATCTGAGGATCCGTCGTTGTACCAGGTCACGACGAAACCACCATCGGCAAGCCCGGTTACGGAAGGCGTATATTGATTATTGGAGATATAATCGCTGACAATCGGCATCTCATCGCCGACCGGGCTTCCGGCGGCATCGTAGCGCTGACCCATGATGGTATATGAGTGGTGTTGGTCGCCGTAGTAGGACGCGTAAGTGACGATAAAGCCGCCGTCACTCAAGTCTGCAACCGACGGCGCATACTGAGTGTGATAGGTGCCGTCATTGACCCGGAAATCAGACCCGGCTTCTACCGGTGTCGTCAGCGCATCACCATTGGCATCCTTGGTGGTGAAGATCTGCGCCCGGATATCATCGCTTGAGCCTGTCGTTGCGTCGTCGCCGCTCTTATCATGAGAGCTGCCCTGAGAATCCCGCCAGGTGACCACGAACTGGCCGTTACCAAGTCCGGCGACCGAAGGCTCATACTGAGAGCCGGTGTCCGCATCGGCATTGATCAGGAACTCATCGCCCACCTTGACAGAGTTGGCATCAAAGCGCTGGCCGAAGACATCGACACCGGAGCCCTCACGGGAATCTGTGGCACCATTGTTATCGCGCCAGGTCACGACAAAGCCGCCGTCATCGAGACTGGCGATTGACGGATCGTACTGATCGTCGTCAATCGTCGTATGGATCTGGAACTCGCCACCCTGTGGCTCGCCGGAGGCACTGTAGTGCTGGCCGTAGACACCGTAGCTGCTGCCCGCATCTTGGTACCGCGAGCCCCAGGTGATGACATAACTGCCGTCTTCGAGGCTCGTGACTTCCGGGTTCCTCTGGGTGTGACCCGTGTGGGTGTTGACCCGGTACTCGCCGCCAATGGGATCGCCGAGAATATTATAGTTCTGGGCATAGACGTCGTCCCGGTTCTCATCGTACCAGGTGGTGACAAAGTTGCCGTCACCATAGGCGCTCACCGAAGGATTGTGCTGGTCCCCACTGATGTTGGCATTGACCATGAACTCGCCGGTCTCGGTGACCGAAACCGTCAGTTCAGCGCCGTCGTCAAAACGGAGCATCTCGATGTCATACAGGGTATCGGTACCCTCGTTACCGTCCGCGACATTAAGATCGGTCACCGTCATCGTGGCGAGATTGATGGCGTAATCAGAAGCGTCCCCAAGGAACGTGGCAACGTCATACCCTTCGCCACCGCGGAGGATGTCGTCACCAAGGCCACCGCTCAGAATATTGTCGTTGGCATTGCCGAAGATCTCGTTGTCGGTCGCGCTACCGATACCAGTTATTGACAGCTCGCCGCTGAGATACAGCTCTTCGACGTTGTCCCAAAGGGTCGTCGTCTCGAGCGCCGAGTAGACGGTATCGATGCCACCGTTGGCACGCTCGATAACCGTATCATTGAGGTCGGCTTCGCTGATGCTGTACGTATCGTTACCGTCGCCACCCTCCAGCATATCCGATCCGGCACCGCCGCTCAGGAAGTCATGCCCGGCGCCGCCCTCAAGCGTGTCGTCACCGATGTTGCCGGTTAGGACATCGTTACCGGAACCGCCGACCAGCTGATCATCGCCAGTTGCGCCATACAGATGATCGTTGCCGGTACCACCATCCACATAGACGCCGGCATCACCCTTGACTTGAACAAAGTCATTGCCGCCACCCAGATCGACCGTCTCAACATTCGTCACCGTCAGCGTATCCCGGGCATCCCCGAAGGTCAGGGTATCGATGCCGGCACCAAGATCGACATTGAGGCCGAGCTGACCATCGGCCAGGAAGATGTCTTCATTGGCAGCTGTGCCGGTCAGTTCGGCCTGGCTCGCCGGCGTACCGTCGCTGTCGAACCGTCTGGAGAACACGCCGTAGCTGTGATCATAGCTGCCGGAACTGTTCGGGCTGTCCCTGTAATCGGACATCCACGAAACCGCAAATCCGCCATCGGCAAGAGCCGCAATCGAGGGCTGGTTTGAATTGTATGAATTATCGGGATCAACTTCGATCTCGCCGCCGACCTTGGTGCCGTCCGCATTGAAGACCTGGGCTCTGATATCGTCATTATTGCCGTTGTACCAGACGGCGACAAAGTTGCCGTTGGTCAGCGTGGCAACGTAAGCGTCACTCTGAGTACTGTTGGTCGTCGAGTTGATCTGGAACTGATCCCCCGACATGGATACGGCGTCTTCGCCTTCAACGTTGCTGGTGGTAAACACCTGGCCGAAGACACCCCAACCGCTGGTGTCCGTACCCGGACGGTTGGCATGGGTCGTCTCATCTCCCCAGGTAACGACAAACTGACCGTTGTCGAGCCCGGTGACATCCACTTGGGACTGATTGCCGCTCGTCCAGGTATTGACGGGGAACTCATCACCACGAACCTCACCGTCCGAACCGTAGCGTTGGCCACGAATACCATAGCCAGAAGTATCGTCGCTATCTTGCGAGGTATTGTCTTGCCAGGTGATGACAAACCCGCCATCCGACAGAGAGGCCACCGCCGGATGGGTCTGCTCTCCTGACGTATAGGTATTGACCCGGAACTCACTACCGGAAGGTGTGCCATTAGCATCGTAACGTTGGCCATAAATACCGTAGTCGCTGCTACCCGTATCCTGGTAGCGCGAGTGCCAGGTGACCACATAGCCGCCGTCAGCCAACGCCGTGACTTCCGGTCCTGTCTGATCGTCGTAAGTCTGGGTATTGATCAGAACTTCCGGACCCTGAGCAACACCGCTGGCATTATAGAGCTGGCCGCGCACATCCCAGCTCTCTCCACCACCAATCTGATTGTTAGAGCCACTGCTGTCCTGCCAAGTGATGAAGAAGCCGCCGTTCTCAAGACCGGTAACTTCCGCCCGCTCCTGTTCGTTCCCTGTCCAGGTATTGACCTGGAACTCTTCGCCAAGAGGTTGGCCGCTGGCGCCATAGCGCTGGGCAAAGACACCGTCACCGGAGCCGTCCTGATTATAGGATTCCCAAGTAACGACATAACCGCCGTCGGTCAGTCCGGCCATGGACGGCTGCTGTTGGTGGCCTTCAATGTAGGTATTGACCTGGAACTCTTCGCTGTCTGTCGACGTAAACGTGACTTCGGTTCCGTCACCGAAGCGGACGCTCTCAATATCTCTGAGCGTATCCGTACCGCCGTCACCGTCTGCGGTGTTGGCGTCGATGATCTGGCTGTTGGTTACGTCGACCCTGTACGCGTCCGCATCACCCTCGAAGACGGCGACATCGTCACCCTCGCCACCGTCCAGCACATCGTCACCAAGGCCTCCGACAAGCGTATCGTCGCCAGCCTGACCCTGCAGATGATCGGCACCGTCGCCACCCGACAAGACATCACCACCAACGCCGCCAATCAGAAGGTCATCGCCGTCATCGCCGTAGACCGATGAGCCAATCTTTGCCGTGCCGGAGACGACAATCTCCGCATTAAACGTATCCTGCGTAACACTGGCACTGCCCAGGGTTACGGTCTGAACCGCGTTATCACTGAGCGTTCCACCATCAGTTGCGGTTGCAGTCAGAGCAAACGACGTACCCTCACCCGCGCTCAGAATAACTTCGTTAACACCGCCGCCGGTCGTCGCCGTTACGTCGAGCCCGGCTCCGTTCACGGCCGACACCAACTGTTCTCTGACATCGGTCATGGTGTCGCCGGCGACCGCCGTGTACGTCACATCCTGATCATCAAGGGTCAGCGTGTAGCTATCGCCCGCTTCAATGTCGCCGAACAGACGAACCGCTTCGAGGGTGGAGCCGGTGATATCCGCTGACTGGGCCGAAGAAGCAAACGTGACGGGGGCACCGCTGGCATCGAAACGGTGGCCGTAAATGCCGTAGCCATTGCCATCCTGTCCGGCCGATTCCCAACTGACGAGGAAGCCGCCATCCACAAGAGCCGTCACCGACGGATCCTGCTGGCTTCCCTGGGTCTCTGCATTGACCCGGAACTCACCACCGACCTCGACACCTTGGCTGTTGTAAAGCTGGCCATAGACGCCGTAGCCGCCGCCGTCCTGCATGCTCGACCAGGTTACGACAAAGCCCGCATCCGTCCCGGTCAGGCCGGTGACGTCGTGCATCTTCTGGTCGCCGGCAATCTCTGTATTGGCCAGGAACTCACCGCCGACCTTGTTGCCGTTCTGATCAAATACCTGACCCTGAATGTCGTAACCGCTGCCGTCATTGCTGGTGGTGTTGTCTTCCCAGGTAACGACGAAGCCGCCGCCGTCCAGGCGGGCAACCTCAGGCTGATAACTTGAGCTGTGCTGACTGACTTCGAACTCGCCGCCTTGTGGGCTGCCGTCCCGGTCAAAGATCTGGGCGAAGGTCTTGTTGTGGCTGTCGGAATACCACGTCACCACAAACCCGCCACCATCCAGATCCGTAACGGATTGCTGATACTGGTTGCTGGAAGTCGTGGTATTGACCCGGAACTCATAGCTCTCGGCTTCGCCTTCCGCATCATACATCTTGCCGTAGACGCCCCAGGTGTTGCTCGAGTCCTGGTAGTAGGAATCCCAGGTGACAACGAAGCCGCCGTTATCAAGCGCCGCAATCGAGGGCTCCTGCTGATCCCGATTGGTGTACGTGTTGACCTGGAACTCGTCACCCTTCGCCGTTCCGTCGGCACCGAACCGCTGACCGAAGATACCGTTGTAGCTATCGTTCTGGCCCTGCTCTTGATAGGTGCCCTGCCAGGTGACGACAAAGTCACCGCTCTTCAGTGCCGTGACACTCGGTTTAGTTTGCTGTGCGCTCGAGTTCGAATTGTACGTATGGACCTGGAACTCACCGCCCAGCATCGCGCCGTCGGCACTATGGAGTTGCCCGTAGATCCCGTATCCGCTGCCGTCCTGGCTCTCGGATTCCCAAGTCGTCACAAAATTGCCGTCTTCCAGACGCGTCGTCGACGGGTTCTGCTGATCGCCATCAGTATAGGTGTTGATCTGGAACTCGTTGGCGCCCGATACCATGGACGTCAGCACCAGTTCGCTGGCGCTATCGCCACCGCCGGCCGTGACCATGGATGCCGCCTGGGCATCGGTATTGATTGCGCCCACCAGGCCGGCCCGGACCTCGACAAGCGTGTCACCCGGCTGTGTCTCATAGCTGACGTCATGGCCGTTAACGGTGACCGTGTAGATATCCCGGACCTCACCCGAAAGCGTGATCTTGCTGACCTGGCTCGCCACCACGGTTCCGTCGATCGTCACCATGTCATCGCCGTCACCTGCATTGACGATCTCGGTATCGCGGACGATCGCCGAATCGTCACCATCACCGAGAGTGATGGTGTCGTTGCCGGCGCCAAGATCGATCAGCAGGTTGGTCGCACTCGCAACCGCCTCCGTATCGTCACCGTCCGTTCCGGTGTACAGCGTCATCTCCGCCGGCGTCGCACCCGGCGTATCGCCGGTCATGCTGACATCGAAGCGCTGACCGTAAATACCGTAACCCGAACCATCCTGACCGCTGGATTCCCAGGTGACCATGAAGCCGCCATCGGCAAGAGAGGCTACCGACGGGTCGACCTGCTGGCTCGAAATATAGGTGTTGGCCATGAACTCGTCGCCAACCGGCGTGCCCGTGATGTCGAACAACTGACCGCGAATATCCGAGCTGGATCCACCGTTCTGGCCACTGTCGTCCTGCCAGGTGACAACAAAGCCAGCGTTCGTGCCCTCAAGAGCCGTCACCGACGGCAGGTACTGGGAACTGCTGGTCCAGGTGTTGATCCGGAAATCCCCACCCAGGGCCTCCGGCGTTGTTAACGCATCACCATTATCGTCAACCGTGGTAAAGATCTGGCCGCGAACGTCGTAGCTGGAACCCGTTGTGCTGTCGTTATCGTTCGTGTCGTGGTAGCTGCCATGGTCATCACGCCAGGTAACGATGAACTTACCATTGCCGAGATCAGCCATCGCCGGCTCGTACTGCGCGCCGCTGTCCGCATCGGCATTGACCAGGAAGTCCTCGCCGACCTTCTCACCCGCCGCATCAAAGCGCTGACCAAAGACATCAATACCGCTGCCGCCATCATGGCTGCCGCCATTGTTATCACGCCAGGTGACGACAAAGCCGCCGTCCGACAGAGAGGTAATCGCCGGATCATACTGACTGCCCGACGTATAAGTGTTCACCAGAATCTCGTCGGCGGACACAATCGGCGTATCGACCGGATTGCCGTCCGCATCCGTCACGCTCACAATCTTGGCGAAGATGTCGTGGCTGGAGCCGCCACGTGAACCCGCGTTGCCGTCGTCATCGCGCCAGGCCACCGCAAAATTACCATCCGCAAGTGCCGTGATCGAACCTTCGTACTGGCTGCCGGAGGTATAGGTATTGACGATAAACTCACTGCCCTGCGCCGATCCCGTTGCATCATAGCGCTGACCAAAGACGCCGTAGTCCCAGCCACCGGCGTCATAGAGACCGTCCCAGGTAATGACGAAGCCGCCGTCCTCGAGCGCCGTGATATCTGGCCGCTGCTGATAATAATAAGTCTTCGTATTGACCTGGAAGCTCTCGCCCGAGGGCAATCCGGAAGGTCCGTACACCTGGGCGTAGATGCCCTGCTGACTACCATCCTCGCCATAGGAATCCCAGGTCACCACGTAGCCGCCGTCGGCAAGGCCGGTAACCGCCGGGTTGAGCTGGTCATTCATGCCATAGGACGTATTGACCTGGAACTCTTCCAGGGTCTCGGTCGTATAACCGGCGGTCTGCGTCGTCGAGCCTGTATCGGTCGTCGTCGTCGTCGTCGAACCGCTGCCCGATCCCGCACCTTGCGCCGCCAGAGCATCTACCGCGTCCGCTTGCGCCGAAACCGCAGCCGCATCAACCGCTTCACCCGCCTGCGCCGCGCCACTTTGTTGCGCGGCAACGCCGCTCGCCGAAAGCGCGGCATCGGGAGCCGATACTTGATAGTCGGTCACCGTGACCAGGCCGCTGAGCGTCGTCACAGCACTATCCGCCGTGTGTGTCAGGGTCGTGTCAGTACCATCGTCCCCAATCGCGTAGTCGCCGTCATCAAACCGCAGCGTCTCGATGCCATAGAGCGTATCGGCATCGCCGGCGCTATCCGTCACCGTCAGGACGCCGGCCTCGACCGTCACCGTGTAGTCCGTGAAGTTCCCGCCGAAGATCGCGATATCGGCGTCCGCACCCCCAGCAAGGATGTCACGGCCTTCACCACCAATCAGGGTATCGTCGCCGTCACCGCCGACCACCGTGTCGTCGCCGCCGCCACCACGGACGAAGTCGTTACCATCACCGCCCTGGAGAATGTCATCGCTGTCGCCGCCGTAAAGGGCATCGTTCCCGGCTTCACCGTCAACCCGCGCACCAAGCGCATCACCGGCGCTGAACACCTGGGTCGCATTTAGTGCGCCAGCACCCGTCGCATCCACCGACAGACTGAACTGCTGCGGCTCACCATTGGCATCAAAGCGGCGGGCGTAGATATCTGTGCTTGAACCGCCACGGTCGCCGCCGCTGCCATCATGATCGGCCCAGGAAATCAGGAAGCCGCCGTCGTCAAGCCTACTGATTGTCTGCTCGTTCTGCGTCCCCGAAAGATGCTCATCGTTGGCGACAATCTCATCACCAACCTTCTGAGGCGTGCCGCTGACCGGATTACCATTAGCATCCGTGGTCGAGAAGGCCTGGCCGTAGACGTCTCCATTCCAGTAATACCAGGCAACGGCAAAGCCTTCGTCTGTAGCCGTAACCTCGGGATATGCCATATGGATGTCCATCGAGGTATTGATCCGGAACTCGTCACCGTCCGGGGCCCCGGTTGCGTCGTAGCGCTGACCGAAGACACCGTAATGGGAGCCGCCATCAACGCTCGAATGGGTCGAATGGCTGGTCCAGGTGACAACGAAACCGCCGTCATCAAGCGAGGCAACCGACGGGTATTCCTGGGTTCCCGATTTGGAATTGATGACCGTACCGTTGCTATTCTGCGTTGCGCCGTCGCCGCTGGCGTTGACCAGAAACTCGTCAATGCCCACAACCGGTGTGTCTACCGGGCCGTTACTGCCATCCGTGGTCGTGAATGTCTTGGCAAAAATATCGTGACTGGATCCCTCGCGACCATCCGCACTGCCGTCTGAATCTTCCCAGGTCACCACAAAGCCATCACCGTGCGCGGCTATCGAGGAGTGGTACTGGGTCCCGCCGGCGTAGCTGTTGACCAGGAACTCGGCACCCACTTCCGTACCCGTCGCGTCATAGCGCTGACCGTACACATCCGTGCCACTTCCTGGGTCTGCATTATTGCTGCCTTCGTTATCACCCCAAAGGATGACAAACCCGCCGTCCTGCAACGCCGTGATCTGAGGATCATTTTGCGTGCCGCTGACGGCCGTGTTGACCAGGAACTCATCGATCTGGGTGATCGGCGTATCAACAGGCGTTGCGCCGTCGTGCGTCGTGAAGATCTTGGCGCGGATATCTGTGCTGCTGCCGTCCCCGTGACCGCTGTCGTCCTGCCACGTCACCACGAAGCCGTCACCATGCGGGGCTACCGATGCATAATACTGAGTGCTGCTTGTATAGCTGTTGACCATGAACTCATCGCCAACCGCCTGTCCGCCCGCATCGTAGCGCTGACCGAAGACACCGCTGCTATCTTGAGCACCACTCCCATGCCAAATAACAACGTAGCTACCATCGCTCAGCGTTGTGCTTGATGGATCGTTCTGACTGCTCGATACGTAGCTGTTGACCCGGAACGCACCGGCGCCGGCCTCATTGGCCCGCACAATAATGTCATCAGAGCCGTCACCGATCATCGCCGTGACCGCTGCCGACACATCGGCATCGCCGTTGATGGCATCAATCAGGCCGGCGCGCACCTCGGCGACATCGTCGCCGGCCGCAGCCGTATAAGTCACCGTCGTGCCGTTCACGGTCGCCGTGAAGTCTTCACCCTCGGCAACCGTGCCGCTGATCGTCATCCGGTCCGTCTGGTGCGCGAAGTTCTCACCGCTAACAACCGCCAGGTCGTCGCCACCACCGAGGTTCACTTCTTCGACATTGGAGACCGTGATCGCATCTGCCTGATCGCCCAAGTCGACCCGGTCGATACCGTCACCAAGATCGATGCTAACGCCGCTCTGGGCCGCATCGAAGACCAGTATCTCGTCCGCCGAACCGCCAATCAGCTTCGCTTCCGTCGCCTTACTGCCGTCGGCGTTGAAGTGCTGGCCGTAAATGCCGTAGGAACTGGAGTAATCCTGATAACGCGATTCCCAGGTGACGACGAAGCTGCCATCGTCGAGAGCCGTCACCGACGGATCTTGCTGATCATGGCTCGTATAACTATTAACCCGGAACTCAGAGCCCTGCTCGGCACCGGTGGCATTGAACACCTGACCATAAATACCGTAGCCCGAACCATCCTGGTTGCTGGATTGCCAGGTGGCAACAAAGCCACCCTCACTCAACGCCGTCACCGACGGATAGCTCTGGGTGCTGCTCGTATAACTGTTGACCCGGAACTCGGAGCCCTGCTCGGTACCATCGGCATTGAACATCTGCGCATAGACGTCCGCACGTCCACCGTCGTACCAGGTGACGACAAACGCATCATCGGCAAGCGCCGTCACCGACGGATAGTACTGCTCACTGGACGTGGTATCGGTGTTGACCAGGAACTCACCATCACTGTGCGGCGTGCCGTCAGCTGCGAAGCGCTGACCGTAGATGCCGTACTGGCTGCCATCCTGGCCGTTCGACATCCAGGTGACGATGTAACCGCCGTCACTGAAACTGGTCACCGACGGTTGTTGTTGATGGTTATTGGTATGGGTGTTGACCTGGAACTGACCGCCCGCAACCGCTGTCGGCGTATCCACACCCGTTGTCGTAAACTGCTGGCCGAAGACAGCGTAGTTGCTGCCATCGGTGAACCCGGCGTCTGTCCGGGTCGTATTGCCCGCCTCATCGCCCCAGGTCACAACAAAGTTACCGCTGCCAAGATCCGTCACCGATGGATGATGTTGGTCACCCGACGTGTAACTGTTGACAGCAAACTCATCGCCCAACATCTGTCCATTGCTATCAAAACGCTGGCCAACGATGCCGTAGCCAGCATCATCGTAATCGGCAATGTCGCCATCTCGTGTGCTGTTCGATTCCCAGGTAACGACGAAGCTACCGTCGCTCAGCCCCGTAACCGATGGCTCGCTTTGGTGATTATGCGTATCGGTATTGACCCGGAACTCCTCACCAAGGGCTTCGCCGCCGTTGGTATAGAGCTGGCCGTAGGTGTTGTAATAGCTCCCGTCGTCGTCCTGGTTATAGGATTGCCAGACCACCACATAACCGCCGCCAGCCAGCTTATCGACCGATGCATTGACCTGATGGTTGTGTGTAAAGGTGTTAACCCGGAACTCGTCTTCCGCATCACCGGAGAAAGTCAGCTCGCCGTCATTGAACTGGATCGTCTCGACGTCCTTACCCAGCGTGTCGGTGCCATCATCACCGTCGGCAAGATCACCGTCAGTAATCGTCCGGTTGGTCATGTCGAGGCGGTAGTCCGACATCTCTCCGGAATAGAGAGCAACGTCATCTCCGTCGCCACCGGCAATCATGTCATCACCGGCACCACCGATCATCACATCATCACCGGAACCGCCCTGGATCAGGTCGTCACCAATGCCACCATCAATGCGGTCGTCGCCACTACCGCCCTGAAGCTTGTCCTCACCAGCGTCACCTTTGAGAACGTCATCGCCACCCGAACCGGCAATCCGGTCATCACCATCACCACCGGACAGGTTGTCCGCAGCACCGCCGCCTATCAGTGCATCGTCACCATCGCCGCCGTAGACGGCGCCGAAGGTATCGGTGCCGCTGAGCTCATGGCTGACCGTCGCCGCATTGTCATCCGTGCTCGCCAGCGATGTCGTGTTCTGGGTGCTGCCGCTGGCCGCAAACGTCGCTCCCGCCGTCGTCGCCGTCAGGATGATCTGGCCGTCTTCGGAACCCGCGCTCGCCGTCACCGTTGTGCTGATCGTAGCGTCGGCATCAAGACTGGTTAGTAAGCTGTCGCGAATGTCGGCAATGCTCTCACCCGTCGAGACCGTGTGGGAGACACTGTCGCCACCAATGCTGAGTGTGTAGCTGTCACCCGCCTCGATGGTACCAGCAACCGTCACCTGGCTGACCTGGTTCACATTGGCACTGGTGTCACTGACCGTCGTTACCGTCGCGCTGTCCGCCGGTGCAACCGACGTCTGCAGGGCTGTCCCCGCATCAACGGTGCTGAGAACGATCGTCGAAGCACCCTCGCCTTCGGCCCTGACCATGGAACTCACATCCGGGTCGGCACCGATGGAACCCATCAGGCCGGCGCGGACGGCTGCAGCCGTATCACCCGCCTGAGCCGTGTAACTCACCGTATGTGTATCGGTGCCATCCGAGACGCTGAGGCTGTATTCCTCGCCCTGCGTAATGCTGGTCAGGTCAATCCGGTCAATCTGGTGCAGGCTGGCCACCGCATCGTGCAAGACGTCAACCGTCACCGTCGCATCATCGAGACCGCCCGCATTGTTAAACGCTTCAGCCGAAGCGAAGAAGGGGTTGGTCGAACCATCGACGCCAAAGCGCTGACCATAAATACCGTAACCCGAGCCGTCCTGGCCGCTGGATTCCCAAGTGACCATGAAGCCGCCGTCTTTGAGCGCCGCCACCGACGGATCATACTGATCGCTCGAGGTGTAGGTGTTGACCTGGAACTCGTCGCCGAAGGTGTTGCCCTGCGCGTCATAACGCTGACCAAAGATACCGTAGCTTGAGCCATCCTGACCGCTGGACTGCCACGTGACGACAAAGCCGCCGTCCAGCAAGGCCGTGACGTCTGGCTTTGTCTGCTCACTCGAGGTGTAGGTGTTGGCCTGGAACTCATTACCGTCCGTGCTGCCATCGGCGTTGAAGCGCTGGCCGTAGATGCCGTAGCCCGAGCCATCCTGACCGCTGGATTCCCAGGTAATGACGAAGCCGCCGTCGGCAAGGTCGGCAATCGACGGGTTGTACTGATCGTTGTTCGTATAGGTATTGACCTGGAACTCGGTGCCATCCGCATTGCCGTCGGCATCGAAGCGCTGGCCGTAAATACCGTAGTTGCTGTTGCCATTACCATTGCTGTCGAGGTCATCCTGGTAACGGCTCTCCCATGTGACCACAAAGCCGCCATCCTGGAGCGAGGCTATCGATGGGTCTTCCTGATTATTATACGTCTCCGTATTAATCTGGAAGGCATTACCCGCCTGTTCGCCATCCACATCAAAGCGCTGGCCGTAGACACTGTAACCGTCATCATCCCCGTAAGATGAACTTCCCACCGTCCAGGTTGTGACAAAGCCGCCGTCCTTAAGACCCGTAATCGAAGGCTGGGACGGTGAATAGTTCGCATCCGCAACGACAAACTCGCTGCCCGAAGGCGTGCCGTCCGCATCATAGCGCTGGCCGCGAAGGTCGTTATTGTTGCCGCTGTACCAAGCTGCGACAAAACCGCCGTCCTCAAGCGCCGTCACCGATACACTGTTCTGAGAGGAGTTGGTCAGGGTATTGACCCGGAACTCATCACCGATAGCATTGCCGCTGGCGTCATAACGCTGGCCATAGACACCTTCACCAGAACCGTCTCGGCCACTCTCATCGGTCCACATCACCACCACGCTGCCGTCATTCAGCGTCGTCGCCGAAGGATCTTTCTGCGTGCTCGACGTGTACGTATTAATCTGAAACTCTTTCTGGACACCCGCTTCGCCGGCCCGGATCACGATCTCGTCGGCCGCGTCACCTGCCATGACAACGACCGCATCGGAAGCCCCGGCATTCAGCGCATCGATCAGGCCGGTCCGAACCTCGGCAATGCTATCGCCATCCTCGACCCGGTAGCTCACCTTCGTCGCATTGACCGTGACCGTGTAAACATCACCCGTCTCAATCGTGCCGGACAGCTTAACCACGTCCGTCTGGTGCGCCAGGTTGTCGCCGGTAACGACCGCCATATCATTGCCGTCACCGAGGTCGACCGTCTCCGTATTGGCCACCGCAATGCTGTCGTCGCCGGCGCCAAGCGTCAGCGTATCGATGCCGTCACCGAGATCGATGGCAAGACCGTCCTGAGCCGCATCAAAGATCAGCGTCTCGTCACCCGAACCGCCAATCAGCTTGGCATCACTGGCCTTCGTGCCGTCGGCATTGAAGTGCTGCGAGAAGATGCCCCAGTCGCTGGAGCCATTGTTATCTTGATACTCAGATTCCCAAGCGACAACAAAGCTGCCGTCGGCAAGCGCTGTCACCACCGGATCTTGCTGCGACTGATACGTCTCCGTGCTCACCTGGAACTCATCGCCAACCGGGACACCGCTGGTGTCATAGCGCTGGGCGAAGATCCCATATTCGTGACCGTCTTGATTGTAGCCTGCCCAGGTGACAACAAAACCGTCGCTGCCCAGGCTGGTCACCGTCGCGTCATACTGCGTACTACTTGTGTACGTATTGGCCTGGAACAAATCACCGTTCGGGACCGGCGTATCATCATCCGTTCCCGAAACCATCGTGAACTTCTGACCAAACACCGCCCAGTCGCTGTTATCGAACCCGGAACCCAGCTCATTCGAGCGGGAGTTGGTCGCCTCATCACCCCAGGTGACAACGAACTCGCCGTTGTCGAGGCCGGCCACCGAGGGCTGATGCTGATCGCGAACTGTCCGGTCCGCATTGACCATAAACTCGTCGCCAACCGTGTTGCCCGAAGCATCGAACTGCTGGCCGTAAATGTTATAATAACCGCCGTCGCCATCCTGATTATAGGATTCCCAGACCTTCACAAAGCCGCCATCCGAGAGCGATGCCAAAGCCTCACCTGAGTTGGCACCCGGGTTATACTGATTGCTTGAGGTATAGGTGTTGACCTGGAACAGATCCCCGTCCGTCGACGGCGTATCGCCACCCACCGTCGTAAACTTCTGACCAAATACCGCCCAATCGCTGTTGTCGAAACCGGAGCCCAGCTCGCTTGAGCGCGAGCTTGTGCTCTCGTCACTCCAGGTGATGACAAACTCACCATTATCGAGACCGGTTACCGACGGGTCATGCTGATCACGGATCGTCCGATCCACATTGGCCATGAACTCGTCGCCAACTGAACCGCCATTCGCATCAAAACGCTGACCATAGATATTATAGTAATGGCTGTCGCCATCCTGGTAGTCCGACTCCCAGGTAACGACAAAACCGCCGTCCGACAGCGAGGCGATCGAAGGATCACTCTGGGTCTGATAGGTCGTGGTGTTAACCCGGAACTCTTCGCCGAGCGGCGCGCCGCTTGGCGTGAAGACCTGACCGCGGATGTCCGCGCCACTGCCACCATCATGACCACTGTCGTCCTGCCAGGTCACCACATAGTTGCCATCGGCAAGACCCGTGATCGACGGATCATGCTGGGAGGAAGGCTCCCAGGTATTGACCTGAACCTCTTCCGCCTCGCTCGACAGCGTCAGTTCGCCGTCACTGAAGCGAACCGTCTCGATGCCATCCAGCGTATCCGTGCCGTCGTCACCATCCGTTGTATTGATATCAGTGACCGTGCCGGCATCCGTATCCAGGCGGTAATCCGACATCTTCCCGGAGAACTCGGCAACGTCACTACCGTCGCCACCCTTCAACGTGTCGTCCCCGGCGCCGCCGATCAGGACGTCATCACCACGGCCACCCTTCAGCGTGTCGTTACCGCCAGCACCGTCGAGGATATTGGCCCCGCCGCTGCCTTCAATCACGTTCGCCGCGTCGTTACCCGTACCAGAGACCGCATCCGGACCGCTGAGATCCAGCTCTTCGATATTGTCACTCAGGGTGTAACTCTCACCCGTGCTGATCACACGGTCTGCACCCTCACCCGTCAGTTCCGTCACCACATCGTCGGCACTGTTGACCGTATAGGTGTCGTCGCCGTCGCCACCAATGAGCGTATCCGCACCAGCGCCGCTGGTTATCCGATCATCACCGCTGCCCGCCGTAACGACAGCACCGGTCTCACCCTCGATCGTCAGCGTGTTGTCGCCTTCGCCAAGGTTGACCGTCTCCACATTCTCGACACGAAGCTGATCATCGCCGGCACCAAGCGTCAGGCTATCCGTACCCTCACCAAGATCAACCGCACGCTCATTCATCGTCTGACTGAAGGTCACCGCTTC
This sequence comes from uncultured bacterium, assembly GCA_964439775.1. Classification (GTDB taxonomy): domain Bacteria; phylum Fidelibacterota; class Marinisomatia; order SCGC-AAA003-L08. The sequence continues at coordinate 19,662 of CAYTPF010000001.1, forward strand.
ATCGGCAACGCCACCGGTAAAGCGGATCGTCGACAGCGGCAGGCCGTTGGCATCATAACGCTGACTGTAGATGCCTGAACCACTGCTGTCCTGTCCGTCCTCCGACGTCCAGGTGACAACAAAACCACCGTTATCGAGTGCCGCAACCGACGGATCATGCTGAGAAGAGTTGGTATAGCTGTTGGCCATGAACTCGTCGCCAACCGGCGTACCCGTACCATCAAACATCTGACCACGGATATCCGCACCGGAACCGCCATCATGGCCACTGTCGTCACGCCAGGTGACGACAAAACCGCCGTTATCAAGGGTTGTCACCGACGGCTGATACTGGGAACCCGACGTGTAATCGTTGATACGGAAGTCGCCGCCCAGGACCTGTGGCGTCAGGATCAGATCGCCATCATCATCGGTCGCAGTCGTCGTAAAGATCTGACCGCGGACATCGTAACCGGATCCTGTCGCGCTGTCGTTGTCGTTCGTATCGTGTGAGCTGCCACTGTCATCACGCCAGATCACCACGAACGTGCCATTGCCAAGATCGGCCATCGCCGGCTCATACTGCGAGCCGCTGTCCGCATCGGCATTGATCAGGAAGTCGTCACCAACCTTCTGACCCGCCGCATCGAAGCGCTGACCAAAGACATCAATACCACTGCCACCGTCATGACTGCTGCCCTTGTCATCACGCCAGGTGACGACAAAGCCACCGTCTGAGAGCGATGTAATCGCCGGGTCGTACTGGCTGCCCGACGTATAGGTGTTCACCAGGACTTCATCTGCGTCAACAATCGGCGTATCGACCGGATTACTGCTCGCATCCGTCGTCGTGAAGGTCTTAACGAAGATGTCGTTGCTGCTGCCGCCTTGGCCATCATTACTACCGTCACTATCGTACCAAGCCACAGCAAAACCGTCACCGTGGGCAACGATCGCCGGATCATACTGCTCGCCCGAGACATTCGTATTGACGAGAAGTTCCTCGCCAATCATCTCGCCATCCACATCGAAGCGCTGAGCCCGAATGTCGTAGCTAGAACCGGCATCATGGCCGCTGTTATCACGCCAAGTGATGACAAACCCGCCGTCGTTCAGCGTTGTCACCGAGGGCTCATACTGATGGCTCGAGGTATAGGTGTTGACCCGGAACTCATCACCGATCAGCGCACCCGTCTCATTGAACAGCTGAGCTCGGATGTCGTAATTAGAACCGCCGCTATGGCCGCTGCTGTCCGCCCAAGTCACCACATACTTACCGCCGGCAAGGCCTGTCACTGAAGGCGTATACTGCGTACCTGAGACGTACGTATTAACCTGGATCTCGCCGTCGTTATCGTCAGAGACTTCCAGTCGCTGACCGTCGGCAAAGGCAAGCGTCTCGACACTCGTTAGGCTGTCCGTGCCGTCATCGCCGTTCGTTGTATCGACATCAGTGACCGTAATCGTCGTGCCATCTGCACTGGTCGTGACCCGGTAATCAGAGATGTCGCCGGCGAACGTCGCCGTATCCGAGCCCGCGCCGCCATCAATCGTATCGTCACCGGCGCCGCCCGTTATAACGTCACTGCCCGAGCCCGCATTAATCTGATCAACACCTTGGCCACCGTCCAGTGTGTCCATGCCAGACCCAGCGTTCAGGACATCGTTACCAGAGCCGCCAACGAGCGTATCCGAGCCAGAGCCGCCAATTAGGATGTCCTCGCCGGAACCGCCGTCCAATAAGCTGCCCGCGTTGTTCGCAAACAGGCGGTCGTCGCCACCCTCGCCAAAGACGTTGCTCGCCTCATCGCCCGCGACCGTAACAACATCAGCACCGCCACCCGCGTACACATACTCCGTGCCAGAAACAAAGAAGGTGCTCTCCGCATTACCCGTCAGCGTAATAGTATCGATGCCTTCGCCGAGATTGATGAGAGAGTAGTCGTCGACACCTGTGAATGTGAATGAGGAGTTGAGATCATCACCGAGGGTTGTGGCGACACCTTTGGTTCCGTCGGCGGAGAAGCGCTGGGCCCGGATGTCGTAGCTGGAGCCGCCGCTATGGCCGCTGCTGTCCTGCCAGGTGACCACGAAACCACCATCGACGAGGGCGGTAACCGACGGCTCACTCTGGGTGCTGCTATTATATGTGTTAACCCGGAACTCATCGTTGAACGGGGTTCCATCAGCGTTATAGATCTGGCCACGGATATCTGAGGATCCGTCGTTGTACCAGGTCACGACGAAACCACCATCGGCAAGCCCGGTTACGGAAGGCGTATATTGATTATTGGAGATATAATCGCTGACAATCGGCATCTCATCGCCGACCGGGCTTCCGGCGGCATCGTAGCGCTGACCCATGATGGTATATGAGTGGTGTTGGTCGCCGTAGTAGGACGCGTAAGTGACGATAAAGCCGCCGTCACTCAAGTCTGCAACCGACGGCGCATACTGAGTGTGATAGGTGCCGTCATTGACCCGGAAATCAGACCCGGCTTCTACCGGTGTCGTCAGCGCATCACCATTGGCATCCTTGGTGGTGAAGATCTGCGCCCGGATATCATCGCTTGAGCCTGTCGTTGCGTCGTCGCCGCTCTTATCATGAGAGCTGCCCTGAGAATCCCGCCAGGTGACCACGAACTGGCCGTTACCAAGTCCGGCGACCGAAGGCTCATACTGAGAGCCGGTGTCCGCATCGGCATTGATCAGGAACTCATCGCCCACCTTGACAGAGTTGGCATCAAAGCGCTGGCCGAAGACATCGACACCGGAGCCCTCACGGGAATCTGTGGCACCATTGTTATCGCGCCAGGTCACGACAAAGCCGCCGTCATCGAGACTGGCGATTGACGGATCGTACTGATCGTCGTCAATCGTCGTATGGATCTGGAACTCGCCACCCTGTGGCTCGCCGGAGGCACTGTAGTGCTGGCCGTAGACACCGTAGCTGCTGCCCGCATCTTGGTACCGCGAGCCCCAGGTGATGACATAACTGCCGTCTTCGAGGCTCGTGACTTCCGGGTTCCTCTGGGTGTGACCCGTGTGGGTGTTGACCCGGTACTCGCCGCCAATGGGATCGCCGAGAATATTATAGTTCTGGGCATAGACGTCGTCCCGGTTCTCATCGTACCAGGTGGTGACAAAGTTGCCGTCACCATAGGCGCTCACCGAAGGATTGTGCTGGTCCCCACTGATGTTGGCATTGACCATGAACTCGCCGGTCTCGGTGACCGAAACCGTCAGTTCAGCGCCGTCGTCAAAACGGAGCATCTCGATGTCATACAGGGTATCGGTACCCTCGTTACCGTCCGCGACATTAAGATCGGTCACCGTCATCGTGGCGAGATTGATGGCGTAATCAGAAGCGTCCCCAAGGAACGTGGCAACGTCATACCCTTCGCCACCGCGGAGGATGTCGTCACCAAGGCCACCGCTCAGAATATTGTCGTTGGCATTGCCGAAGATCTCGTTGTCGGTCGCGCTACCGATACCAGTTATTGACAGCTCGCCGCTGAGATACAGCTCTTCGACGTTGTCCCAAAGGGTCGTCGTCTCGAGCGCCGAGTAGACGGTATCGATGCCACCGTTGGCACGCTCGATAACCGTATCATTGAGGTCGGCTTCGCTGATGCTGTACGTATCGTTACCGTCGCCACCCTCCAGCATATCCGATCCGGCACCGCCGCTCAGGAAGTCATGCCCGGCGCCGCCCTCAAGCGTGTCGTCACCGATGTTGCCGGTTAGGACATCGTTACCGGAACCGCCGACCAGCTGATCATCGCCAGTTGCGCCATACAGATGATCGTTGCCGGTACCACCATCCACATAGACGCCGGCATCACCCTTGACTTGAACAAAGTCATTGCCGCCACCCAGATCGACCGTCTCAACATTCGTCACCGTCAGCGTATCCCGGGCATCCCCGAAGGTCAGGGTATCGATGCCGGCACCAAGATCGACATTGAGGCCGAGCTGACCATCGGCCAGGAAGATGTCTTCATTGGCAGCTGTGCCGGTCAGTTCGGCCTGGCTCGCCGGCGTACCGTCGCTGTCGAACCGTCTGGAGAACACGCCGTAGCTGTGATCATAGCTGCCGGAACTGTTCGGGCTGTCCCTGTAATCGGACATCCACGAAACCGCAAATCCGCCATCGGCAAGAGCCGCAATCGAGGGCTGGTTTGAATTGTATGAATTATCGGGATCAACTTCGATCTCGCCGCCGACCTTGGTGCCGTCCGCATTGAAGACCTGGGCTCTGATATCGTCATTATTGCCGTTGTACCAGACGGCGACAAAGTTGCCGTTGGTCAGCGTGGCAACGTAAGCGTCACTCTGAGTACTGTTGGTCGTCGAGTTGATCTGGAACTGATCCCCCGACATGGATACGGCGTCTTCGCCTTCAACGTTGCTGGTGGTAAACACCTGGCCGAAGACACCCCAACCGCTGGTGTCCGTACCCGGACGGTTGGCATGGGTCGTCTCATCTCCCCAGGTAACGACAAACTGACCGTTGTCGAGCCCGGTGACATCCACTTGGGACTGATTGCCGCTCGTCCAGGTATTGACGGGGAACTCATCACCACGAACCTCACCGTCCGAACCGTAGCGTTGGCCACGAATACCATAGCCAGAAGTATCGTCGCTATCTTGCGAGGTATTGTCTTGCCAGGTGATGACAAACCCGCCATCCGACAGAGAGGCCACCGCCGGATGGGTCTGCTCTCCTGACGTATAGGTATTGACCCGGAACTCACTACCGGAAGGTGTGCCATTAGCATCGTAACGTTGGCCATAAATACCGTAGTCGCTGCTACCCGTATCCTGGTAGCGCGAGTGCCAGGTGACCACATAGCCGCCGTCAGCCAACGCCGTGACTTCCGGTCCTGTCTGATCGTCGTAAGTCTGGGTATTGATCAGAACTTCCGGACCCTGAGCAACACCGCTGGCATTATAGAGCTGGCCGCGCACATCCCAGCTCTCTCCACCACCAATCTGATTGTTAGAGCCACTGCTGTCCTGCCAAGTGATGAAGAAGCCGCCGTTCTCAAGACCGGTAACTTCCGCCCGCTCCTGTTCGTTCCCTGTCCAGGTATTGACCTGGAACTCTTCGCCAAGAGGTTGGCCGCTGGCGCCATAGCGCTGGGCAAAGACACCGTCACCGGAGCCGTCCTGATTATAGGATTCCCAAGTAACGACATAACCGCCGTCGGTCAGTCCGGCCATGGACGGCTGCTGTTGGTGGCCTTCAATGTAGGTATTGACCTGGAACTCTTCGCTGTCTGTCGACGTAAACGTGACTTCGGTTCCGTCACCGAAGCGGACGCTCTCAATATCTCTGAGCGTATCCGTACCGCCGTCACCGTCTGCGGTGTTGGCGTCGATGATCTGGCTGTTGGTTACGTCGACCCTGTACGCGTCCGCATCACCCTCGAAGACGGCGACATCGTCACCCTCGCCACCGTCCAGCACATCGTCACCAAGGCCTCCGACAAGCGTATCGTCGCCAGCCTGACCCTGCAGATGATCGGCACCGTCGCCACCCGACAAGACATCACCACCAACGCCGCCAATCAGAAGGTCATCGCCGTCATCGCCGTAGACCGATGAGCCAATCTTTGCCGTGCCGGAGACGACAATCTCCGCATTAAACGTATCCTGCGTAACACTGGCACTGCCCAGGGTTACGGTCTGAACCGCGTTATCACTGAGCGTTCCACCATCAGTTGCGGTTGCAGTCAGAGCAAACGACGTACCCTCACCCGCGCTCAGAATAACTTCGTTAACACCGCCGCCGGTCGTCGCCGTTACGTCGAGCCCGGCTCCGTTCACGGCCGACACCAACTGTTCTCTGACATCGGTCATGGTGTCGCCGGCGACCGCCGTGTACGTCACATCCTGATCATCAAGGGTCAGCGTGTAGCTATCGCCCGCTTCAATGTCGCCGAACAGACGAACCGCTTCGAGGGTGGAGCCGGTGATATCCGCTGACTGGGCCGAAGAAGCAAACGTGACGGGGGCACCGCTGGCATCGAAACGGTGGCCGTAAATGCCGTAGCCATTGCCATCCTGTCCGGCCGATTCCCAACTGACGAGGAAGCCGCCATCCACAAGAGCCGTCACCGACGGATCCTGCTGGCTTCCCTGGGTCTCTGCATTGACCCGGAACTCACCACCGACCTCGACACCTTGGCTGTTGTAAAGCTGGCCATAGACGCCGTAGCCGCCGCCGTCCTGCATGCTCGACCAGGTTACGACAAAGCCCGCATCCGTCCCGGTCAGGCCGGTGACGTCGTGCATCTTCTGGTCGCCGGCAATCTCTGTATTGGCCAGGAACTCACCGCCGACCTTGTTGCCGTTCTGATCAAATACCTGACCCTGAATGTCGTAACCGCTGCCGTCATTGCTGGTGGTGTTGTCTTCCCAGGTAACGACGAAGCCGCCGCCGTCCAGGCGGGCAACCTCAGGCTGATAACTTGAGCTGTGCTGACTGACTTCGAACTCGCCGCCTTGTGGGCTGCCGTCCCGGTCAAAGATCTGGGCGAAGGTCTTGTTGTGGCTGTCGGAATACCACGTCACCACAAACCCGCCACCATCCAGATCCGTAACGGATTGCTGATACTGGTTGCTGGAAGTCGTGGTATTGACCCGGAACTCATAGCTCTCGGCTTCGCCTTCCGCATCATACATCTTGCCGTAGACGCCCCAGGTGTTGCTCGAGTCCTGGTAGTAGGAATCCCAGGTGACAACGAAGCCGCCGTTATCAAGCGCCGCAATCGAGGGCTCCTGCTGATCCCGATTGGTGTACGTGTTGACCTGGAACTCGTCACCCTTCGCCGTTCCGTCGGCACCGAACCGCTGACCGAAGATACCGTTGTAGCTATCGTTCTGGCCCTGCTCTTGATAGGTGCCCTGCCAGGTGACGACAAAGTCACCGCTCTTCAGTGCCGTGACACTCGGTTTAGTTTGCTGTGCGCTCGAGTTCGAATTGTACGTATGGACCTGGAACTCACCGCCCAGCATCGCGCCGTCGGCACTATGGAGTTGCCCGTAGATCCCGTATCCGCTGCCGTCCTGGCTCTCGGATTCCCAAGTCGTCACAAAATTGCCGTCTTCCAGACGCGTCGTCGACGGGTTCTGCTGATCGCCATCAGTATAGGTGTTGATCTGGAACTCGTTGGCGCCCGATACCATGGACGTCAGCACCAGTTCGCTGGCGCTATCGCCACCGCCGGCCGTGACCATGGATGCCGCCTGGGCATCGGTATTGATTGCGCCCACCAGGCCGGCCCGGACCTCGACAAGCGTGTCACCCGGCTGTGTCTCATAGCTGACGTCATGGCCGTTAACGGTGACCGTGTAGATATCCCGGACCTCACCCGAAAGCGTGATCTTGCTGACCTGGCTCGCCACCACGGTTCCGTCGATCGTCACCATGTCATCGCCGTCACCTGCATTGACGATCTCGGTATCGCGGACGATCGCCGAATCGTCACCATCACCGAGAGTGATGGTGTCGTTGCCGGCGCCAAGATCGATCAGCAGGTTGGTCGCACTCGCAACCGCCTCCGTATCGTCACCGTCCGTTCCGGTGTACAGCGTCATCTCCGCCGGCGTCGCACCCGGCGTATCGCCGGTCATGCTGACATCGAAGCGCTGACCGTAAATACCGTAACCCGAACCATCCTGACCGCTGGATTCCCAGGTGACCATGAAGCCGCCATCGGCAAGAGAGGCTACCGACGGGTCGACCTGCTGGCTCGAAATATAGGTGTTGGCCATGAACTCGTCGCCAACCGGCGTGCCCGTGATGTCGAACAACTGACCGCGAATATCCGAGCTGGATCCACCGTTCTGGCCACTGTCGTCCTGCCAGGTGACAACAAAGCCAGCGTTCGTGCCCTCAAGAGCCGTCACCGACGGCAGGTACTGGGAACTGCTGGTCCAGGTGTTGATCCGGAAATCCCCACCCAGGGCCTCCGGCGTTGTTAACGCATCACCATTATCGTCAACCGTGGTAAAGATCTGGCCGCGAACGTCGTAGCTGGAACCCGTTGTGCTGTCGTTATCGTTCGTGTCGTGGTAGCTGCCATGGTCATCACGCCAGGTAACGATGAACTTACCATTGCCGAGATCAGCCATCGCCGGCTCGTACTGCGCGCCGCTGTCCGCATCGGCATTGACCAGGAAGTCCTCGCCGACCTTCTCACCCGCCGCATCAAAGCGCTGACCAAAGACATCAATACCGCTGCCGCCATCATGGCTGCCGCCATTGTTATCACGCCAGGTGACGACAAAGCCGCCGTCCGACAGAGAGGTAATCGCCGGATCATACTGACTGCCCGACGTATAAGTGTTCACCAGAATCTCGTCGGCGGACACAATCGGCGTATCGACCGGATTGCCGTCCGCATCCGTCACGCTCACAATCTTGGCGAAGATGTCGTGGCTGGAGCCGCCACGTGAACCCGCGTTGCCGTCGTCATCGCGCCAGGCCACCGCAAAATTACCATCCGCAAGTGCCGTGATCGAACCTTCGTACTGGCTGCCGGAGGTATAGGTATTGACGATAAACTCACTGCCCTGCGCCGATCCCGTTGCATCATAGCGCTGACCAAAGACGCCGTAGTCCCAGCCACCGGCGTCATAGAGACCGTCCCAGGTAATGACGAAGCCGCCGTCCTCGAGCGCCGTGATATCTGGCCGCTGCTGATAATAATAAGTCTTCGTATTGACCTGGAAGCTCTCGCCCGAGGGCAATCCGGAAGGTCCGTACACCTGGGCGTAGATGCCCTGCTGACTACCATCCTCGCCATAGGAATCCCAGGTCACCACGTAGCCGCCGTCGGCAAGGCCGGTAACCGCCGGGTTGAGCTGGTCATTCATGCCATAGGACGTATTGACCTGGAACTCTTCCAGGGTCTCGGTCGTATAACCGGCGGTCTGCGTCGTCGAGCCTGTATCGGTCGTCGTCGTCGTCGTCGAACCGCTGCCCGATCCCGCACCTTGCGCCGCCAGAGCATCTACCGCGTCCGCTTGCGCCGAAACCGCAGCCGCATCAACCGCTTCACCCGCCTGCGCCGCGCCACTTTGTTGCGCGGCAACGCCGCTCGCCGAAAGCGCGGCATCGGGAGCCGATACTTGATAGTCGGTCACCGTGACCAGGCCGCTGAGCGTCGTCACAGCACTATCCGCCGTGTGTGTCAGGGTCGTGTCAGTACCATCGTCCCCAATCGCGTAGTCGCCGTCATCAAACCGCAGCGTCTCGATGCCATAGAGCGTATCGGCATCGCCGGCGCTATCCGTCACCGTCAGGACGCCGGCCTCGACCGTCACCGTGTAGTCCGTGAAGTTCCCGCCGAAGATCGCGATATCGGCGTCCGCACCCCCAGCAAGGATGTCACGGCCTTCACCACCAATCAGGGTATCGTCGCCGTCACCGCCGACCACCGTGTCGTCGCCGCCGCCACCACGGACGAAGTCGTTACCATCACCGCCCTGGAGAATGTCATCGCTGTCGCCGCCGTAAAGGGCATCGTTCCCGGCTTCACCGTCAACCCGCGCACCAAGCGCATCACCGGCGCTGAACACCTGGGTCGCATTTAGTGCGCCAGCACCCGTCGCATCCACCGACAGACTGAACTGCTGCGGCTCACCATTGGCATCAAAGCGGCGGGCGTAGATATCTGTGCTTGAACCGCCACGGTCGCCGCCGCTGCCATCATGATCGGCCCAGGAAATCAGGAAGCCGCCGTCGTCAAGCCTACTGATTGTCTGCTCGTTCTGCGTCCCCGAAAGATGCTCATCGTTGGCGACAATCTCATCACCAACCTTCTGAGGCGTGCCGCTGACCGGATTACCATTAGCATCCGTGGTCGAGAAGGCCTGGCCGTAGACGTCTCCATTCCAGTAATACCAGGCAACGGCAAAGCCTTCGTCTGTAGCCGTAACCTCGGGATATGCCATATGGATGTCCATCGAGGTATTGATCCGGAACTCGTCACCGTCCGGGGCCCCGGTTGCGTCGTAGCGCTGACCGAAGACACCGTAATGGGAGCCGCCATCAACGCTCGAATGGGTCGAATGGCTGGTCCAGGTGACAACGAAACCGCCGTCATCAAGCGAGGCAACCGACGGGTATTCCTGGGTTCCCGATTTGGAATTGATGACCGTACCGTTGCTATTCTGCGTTGCGCCGTCGCCGCTGGCGTTGACCAGAAACTCGTCAATGCCCACAACCGGTGTGTCTACCGGGCCGTTACTGCCATCCGTGGTCGTGAATGTCTTGGCAAAAATATCGTGACTGGATCCCTCGCGACCATCCGCACTGCCGTCTGAATCTTCCCAGGTCACCACAAAGCCATCACCGTGCGCGGCTATCGAGGAGTGGTACTGGGTCCCGCCGGCGTAGCTGTTGACCAGGAACTCGGCACCCACTTCCGTACCCGTCGCGTCATAGCGCTGACCGTACACATCCGTGCCACTTCCTGGGTCTGCATTATTGCTGCCTTCGTTATCACCCCAAAGGATGACAAACCCGCCGTCCTGCAACGCCGTGATCTGAGGATCATTTTGCGTGCCGCTGACGGCCGTGTTGACCAGGAACTCATCGATCTGGGTGATCGGCGTATCAACAGGCGTTGCGCCGTCGTGCGTCGTGAAGATCTTGGCGCGGATATCTGTGCTGCTGCCGTCCCCGTGACCGCTGTCGTCCTGCCACGTCACCACGAAGCCGTCACCATGCGGGGCTACCGATGCATAATACTGAGTGCTGCTTGTATAGCTGTTGACCATGAACTCATCGCCAACCGCCTGTCCGCCCGCATCGTAGCGCTGACCGAAGACACCGCTGCTATCTTGAGCACCACTCCCATGCCAAATAACAACGTAGCTACCATCGCTCAGCGTTGTGCTTGATGGATCGTTCTGACTGCTCGATACGTAGCTGTTGACCCGGAACGCACCGGCGCCGGCCTCATTGGCCCGCACAATAATGTCATCAGAGCCGTCACCGATCATCGCCGTGACCGCTGCCGACACATCGGCATCGCCGTTGATGGCATCAATCAGGCCGGCGCGCACCTCGGCGACATCGTCGCCGGCCGCAGCCGTATAAGTCACCGTCGTGCCGTTCACGGTCGCCGTGAAGTCTTCACCCTCGGCAACCGTGCCGCTGATCGTCATCCGGTCCGTCTGGTGCGCGAAGTTCTCACCGCTAACAACCGCCAGGTCGTCGCCACCACCGAGGTTCACTTCTTCGACATTGGAGACCGTGATCGCATCTGCCTGATCGCCCAAGTCGACCCGGTCGATACCGTCACCAAGATCGATGCTAACGCCGCTCTGGGCCGCATCGAAGACCAGTATCTCGTCCGCCGAACCGCCAATCAGCTTCGCTTCCGTCGCCTTACTGCCGTCGGCGTTGAAGTGCTGGCCGTAAATGCCGTAGGAACTGGAGTAATCCTGATAACGCGATTCCCAGGTGACGACGAAGCTGCCATCGTCGAGAGCCGTCACCGACGGATCTTGCTGATCATGGCTCGTATAACTATTAACCCGGAACTCAGAGCCCTGCTCGGCACCGGTGGCATTGAACACCTGACCATAAATACCGTAGCCCGAACCATCCTGGTTGCTGGATTGCCAGGTGGCAACAAAGCCACCCTCACTCAACGCCGTCACCGACGGATAGCTCTGGGTGCTGCTCGTATAACTGTTGACCCGGAACTCGGAGCCCTGCTCGGTACCATCGGCATTGAACATCTGCGCATAGACGTCCGCACGTCCACCGTCGTACCAGGTGACGACAAACGCATCATCGGCAAGCGCCGTCACCGACGGATAGTACTGCTCACTGGACGTGGTATCGGTGTTGACCAGGAACTCACCATCACTGTGCGGCGTGCCGTCAGCTGCGAAGCGCTGACCGTAGATGCCGTACTGGCTGCCATCCTGGCCGTTCGACATCCAGGTGACGATGTAACCGCCGTCACTGAAACTGGTCACCGACGGTTGTTGTTGATGGTTATTGGTATGGGTGTTGACCTGGAACTGACCGCCCGCAACCGCTGTCGGCGTATCCACACCCGTTGTCGTAAACTGCTGGCCGAAGACAGCGTAGTTGCTGCCATCGGTGAACCCGGCGTCTGTCCGGGTCGTATTGCCCGCCTCATCGCCCCAGGTCACAACAAAGTTACCGCTGCCAAGATCCGTCACCGATGGATGATGTTGGTCACCCGACGTGTAACTGTTGACAGCAAACTCATCGCCCAACATCTGTCCATTGCTATCAAAACGCTGGCCAACGATGCCGTAGCCAGCATCATCGTAATCGGCAATGTCGCCATCTCGTGTGCTGTTCGATTCCCAGGTAACGACGAAGCTACCGTCGCTCAGCCCCGTAACCGATGGCTCGCTTTGGTGATTATGCGTATCGGTATTGACCCGGAACTCCTCACCAAGGGCTTCGCCGCCGTTGGTATAGAGCTGGCCGTAGGTGTTGTAATAGCTCCCGTCGTCGTCCTGGTTATAGGATTGCCAGACCACCACATAACCGCCGCCAGCCAGCTTATCGACCGATGCATTGACCTGATGGTTGTGTGTAAAGGTGTTAACCCGGAACTCGTCTTCCGCATCACCGGAGAAAGTCAGCTCGCCGTCATTGAACTGGATCGTCTCGACGTCCTTACCCAGCGTGTCGGTGCCATCATCACCGTCGGCAAGATCACCGTCAGTAATCGTCCGGTTGGTCATGTCGAGGCGGTAGTCCGACATCTCTCCGGAATAGAGAGCAACGTCATCTCCGTCGCCACCGGCAATCATGTCATCACCGGCACCACCGATCATCACATCATCACCGGAACCGCCCTGGATCAGGTCGTCACCAATGCCACCATCAATGCGGTCGTCGCCACTACCGCCCTGAAGCTTGTCCTCACCAGCGTCACCTTTGAGAACGTCATCGCCACCCGAACCGGCAATCCGGTCATCACCATCACCACCGGACAGGTTGTCCGCAGCACCGCCGCCTATCAGTGCATCGTCACCATCGCCGCCGTAGACGGCGCCGAAGGTATCGGTGCCGCTGAGCTCATGGCTGACCGTCGCCGCATTGTCATCCGTGCTCGCCAGCGATGTCGTGTTCTGGGTGCTGCCGCTGGCCGCAAACGTCGCTCCCGCCGTCGTCGCCGTCAGGATGATCTGGCCGTCTTCGGAACCCGCGCTCGCCGTCACCGTTGTGCTGATCGTAGCGTCGGCATCAAGACTGGTTAGTAAGCTGTCGCGAATGTCGGCAATGCTCTCACCCGTCGAGACCGTGTGGGAGACACTGTCGCCACCAATGCTGAGTGTGTAGCTGTCACCCGCCTCGATGGTACCAGCAACCGTCACCTGGCTGACCTGGTTCACATTGGCACTGGTGTCACTGACCGTCGTTACCGTCGCGCTGTCCGCCGGTGCAACCGACGTCTGCAGGGCTGTCCCCGCATCAACGGTGCTGAGAACGATCGTCGAAGCACCCTCGCCTTCGGCCCTGACCATGGAACTCACATCCGGGTCGGCACCGATGGAACCCATCAGGCCGGCGCGGACGGCTGCAGCCGTATCACCCGCCTGAGCCGTGTAACTCACCGTATGTGTATCGGTGCCATCCGAGACGCTGAGGCTGTATTCCTCGCCCTGCGTAATGCTGGTCAGGTCAATCCGGTCAATCTGGTGCAGGCTGGCCACCGCATCGTGCAAGACGTCAACCGTCACCGTCGCATCATCGAGACCGCCCGCATTGTTAAACGCTTCAGCCGAAGCGAAGAAGGGGTTGGTCGAACCATCGACGCCAAAGCGCTGACCATAAATACCGTAACCCGAGCCGTCCTGGCCGCTGGATTCCCAAGTGACCATGAAGCCGCCGTCTTTGAGCGCCGCCACCGACGGATCATACTGATCGCTCGAGGTGTAGGTGTTGACCTGGAACTCGTCGCCGAAGGTGTTGCCCTGCGCGTCATAACGCTGACCAAAGATACCGTAGCTTGAGCCATCCTGACCGCTGGACTGCCACGTGACGACAAAGCCGCCGTCCAGCAAGGCCGTGACGTCTGGCTTTGTCTGCTCACTCGAGGTGTAGGTGTTGGCCTGGAACTCATTACCGTCCGTGCTGCCATCGGCGTTGAAGCGCTGGCCGTAGATGCCGTAGCCCGAGCCATCCTGACCGCTGGATTCCCAGGTAATGACGAAGCCGCCGTCGGCAAGGTCGGCAATCGACGGGTTGTACTGATCGTTGTTCGTATAGGTATTGACCTGGAACTCGGTGCCATCCGCATTGCCGTCGGCATCGAAGCGCTGGCCGTAAATACCGTAGTTGCTGTTGCCATTACCATTGCTGTCGAGGTCATCCTGGTAACGGCTCTCCCATGTGACCACAAAGCCGCCATCCTGGAGCGAGGCTATCGATGGGTCTTCCTGATTATTATACGTCTCCGTATTAATCTGGAAGGCATTACCCGCCTGTTCGCCATCCACATCAAAGCGCTGGCCGTAGACACTGTAACCGTCATCATCCCCGTAAGATGAACTTCCCACCGTCCAGGTTGTGACAAAGCCGCCGTCCTTAAGACCCGTAATCGAAGGCTGGGACGGTGAATAGTTCGCATCCGCAACGACAAACTCGCTGCCCGAAGGCGTGCCGTCCGCATCATAGCGCTGGCCGCGAAGGTCGTTATTGTTGCCGCTGTACCAAGCTGCGACAAAACCGCCGTCCTCAAGCGCCGTCACCGATACACTGTTCTGAGAGGAGTTGGTCAGGGTATTGACCCGGAACTCATCACCGATAGCATTGCCGCTGGCGTCATAACGCTGGCCATAGACACCTTCACCAGAACCGTCTCGGCCACTCTCATCGGTCCACATCACCACCACGCTGCCGTCATTCAGCGTCGTCGCCGAAGGATCTTTCTGCGTGCTCGACGTGTACGTATTAATCTGAAACTCTTTCTGGACACCCGCTTCGCCGGCCCGGATCACGATCTCGTCGGCCGCGTCACCTGCCATGACAACGACCGCATCGGAAGCCCCGGCATTCAGCGCATCGATCAGGCCGGTCCGAACCTCGGCAATGCTATCGCCATCCTCGACCCGGTAGCTCACCTTCGTCGCATTGACCGTGACCGTGTAAACATCACCCGTCTCAATCGTGCCGGACAGCTTAACCACGTCCGTCTGGTGCGCCAGGTTGTCGCCGGTAACGACCGCCATATCATTGCCGTCACCGAGGTCGACCGTCTCCGTATTGGCCACCGCAATGCTGTCGTCGCCGGCGCCAAGCGTCAGCGTATCGATGCCGTCACCGAGATCGATGGCAAGACCGTCCTGAGCCGCATCAAAGATCAGCGTCTCGTCACCCGAACCGCCAATCAGCTTGGCATCACTGGCCTTCGTGCCGTCGGCATTGAAGTGCTGCGAGAAGATGCCCCAGTCGCTGGAGCCATTGTTATCTTGATACTCAGATTCCCAAGCGACAACAAAGCTGCCGTCGGCAAGCGCTGTCACCACCGGATCTTGCTGCGACTGATACGTCTCCGTGCTCACCTGGAACTCATCGCCAACCGGGACACCGCTGGTGTCATAGCGCTGGGCGAAGATCCCATATTCGTGACCGTCTTGATTGTAGCCTGCCCAGGTGACAACAAAACCGTCGCTGCCCAGGCTGGTCACCGTCGCGTCATACTGCGTACTACTTGTGTACGTATTGGCCTGGAACAAATCACCGTTCGGGACCGGCGTATCATCATCCGTTCCCGAAACCATCGTGAACTTCTGACCAAACACCGCCCAGTCGCTGTTATCGAACCCGGAACCCAGCTCATTCGAGCGGGAGTTGGTCGCCTCATCACCCCAGGTGACAACGAACTCGCCGTTGTCGAGGCCGGCCACCGAGGGCTGATGCTGATCGCGAACTGTCCGGTCCGCATTGACCATAAACTCGTCGCCAACCGTGTTGCCCGAAGCATCGAACTGCTGGCCGTAAATGTTATAATAACCGCCGTCGCCATCCTGATTATAGGATTCCCAGACCTTCACAAAGCCGCCATCCGAGAGCGATGCCAAAGCCTCACCTGAGTTGGCACCCGGGTTATACTGATTGCTTGAGGTATAGGTGTTGACCTGGAACAGATCCCCGTCCGTCGACGGCGTATCGCCACCCACCGTCGTAAACTTCTGACCAAATACCGCCCAATCGCTGTTGTCGAAACCGGAGCCCAGCTCGCTTGAGCGCGAGCTTGTGCTCTCGTCACTCCAGGTGATGACAAACTCACCATTATCGAGACCGGTTACCGACGGGTCATGCTGATCACGGATCGTCCGATCCACATTGGCCATGAACTCGTCGCCAACTGAACCGCCATTCGCATCAAAACGCTGACCATAGATATTATAGTAATGGCTGTCGCCATCCTGGTAGTCCGACTCCCAGGTAACGACAAAACCGCCGTCCGACAGCGAGGCGATCGAAGGATCACTCTGGGTCTGATAGGTCGTGGTGTTAACCCGGAACTCTTCGCCGAGCGGCGCGCCGCTTGGCGTGAAGACCTGACCGCGGATGTCCGCGCCACTGCCACCATCATGACCACTGTCGTCCTGCCAGGTCACCACATAGTTGCCATCGGCAAGACCCGTGATCGACGGATCATGCTGGGAGGAAGGCTCCCAGGTATTGACCTGAACCTCTTCCGCCTCGCTCGACAGCGTCAGTTCGCCGTCACTGAAGCGAACCGTCTCGATGCCATCCAGCGTATCCGTGCCGTCGTCACCATCCGTTGTATTGATATCAGTGACCGTGCCGGCATCCGTATCCAGGCGGTAATCCGACATCTTCCCGGAGAACTCGGCAACGTCACTACCGTCGCCACCCTTCAACGTGTCGTCCCCGGCGCCGCCGATCAGGACGTCATCACCACGGCCACCCTTCAGCGTGTCGTTACCGCCAGCACCGTCGAGGATATTGGCCCCGCCGCTGCCTTCAATCACGTTCGCCGCGTCGTTACCCGTACCAGAGACCGCATCCGGACCGCTGAGATCCAGCTCTTCGATATTGTCACTCAGGGTGTAACTCTCACCCGTGCTGATCACACGGTCTGCACCCTCACCCGTCAGTTCCGTCACCACATCGTCGGCACTGTTGACCGTATAGGTGTCGTCGCCGTCGCCACCAATGAGCGTATCCGCACCAGCGCCGCTGGTTATCCGATCATCACCGCTGCCCGCCGTAACGACAGCACCGGTCTCACCCTCGATCGTCAGCGTGTTGTCGCCTTCGCCAAGGTTGACCGTCTCCACATTCTCGACACGAAGCTGATCATCGCCGGCACCAAGCGTCAGGCTATCCGTACCCTCACCAAGATCAACCGCACGCTCATTCATCGTCTGACTGAAGGTCACCGCTTCATCGGCAACGCCACCGGTAAAGCGGATCGTCGACAGCGGCAGGCCGTTGGCATCATAACGCTGACTGTAGATGCCTGAACCACTGCTGTCCTGTCCGTCCTCCGACGTCCAGGTGACAACAAAACCACCGTTATCGAGTGCCGCAACCGACGGATCATGCTGAGAAGAGTTGGTATAGCTGTTGGCCATGAACTCGTCGCCAACCGGCGTACCCGTACCATCAAACATCTGACCACGGATATCCGCACCGGAACCGCCATCATGGCCACTGTCGTCACGCCAGGTGACGACAAAACCGCCGTTATCAAGGGTTGTCACCGACGGCTGATACTGGGAACCCGACGTGTAATCGTTGATACGGAAGTCGCCGCCCAGGACCTGTGGCGTCAGGATCAGATCGCCATCATCATCGGTCGCAGTCGTCGTAAAGATCTGACCGCGGACATCGTAACCGGATCCTGTCGCGCTGTCGTTGTCGTTCGTATCGTGTGAGCTGCCACTGTCATCACGCCAGATCACCACGAACGTGCCATTGCCAAGATCGGCCATCGCCGGCTCATACTGCGAGCCGCTGTCCGCATCGGCATTGATCAGGAAGTCGTCACCAACCTTCTGACCCGCCGCATCGAAGCGCTGACCAAAGACATCAATACCACTGCCACCGTCATGACTGCTGCCCTTGTCATCACGCCAGGTGACGACAAAGCCACCGTCTGAGAGCGATGTAATCGCCGGGTCGTACTGGCTGCCCGACGTATAGGTGTTCACCAGGACTTCATCTGCGTCAACAATCGGCGTATCGACCGGATTACTGCTCGCATCCGTCGTCGTGAAGGTCTTAACGAAGATGTCGTTGCTGCTGCCGCCTTGGCCATCATTACTACCGTCACTATCGTACCAAGCCACAGCAAAACCGTCACCGTGGGCAACGATCGCCGGATCATACTGCTCGCCCGAGACATTCGTATTGACGAGAAGTTCCTCGCCAATCATCTCGCCATCCACATCGAAGCGCTGAGCCCGAATGTCGTAGCTAGAACCGGCATCATGGCCGCTGTTATCACGCCAAGTGATGACAAACCCGCCGTCGTTCAGCGTTGTCACCGAGGGCTCATACTGATGGCTCGAGGTATAGGTGTTGACCCGGAACTCATCACCGATCAGCGCACCCGTCTCATTGAACAGCTGAGCTCGGATGTCGTAATTAGAACCGCCGCTATGGCCGCTGCTGTCCGCCCAAGTCACCACATACTTACCGCCGGCAAGGCCTGTCACTGAAGGCGTATACTGCGTACCTGAGACGTACGTATTAACCTGGATCTCGCCGTCGTTATCGTCAGAGACTTCCAGTCGCTGACCGTCGGCAAAGGCAAGCGTCTCGACACTCGTTAGGCTGTCCGTGCCGTCATCGCCGTTCGTTGTATCGACATCAGTGACCGTAATCGTCGTGCCATCTGCACTGGTCGTGACCCGGTAATCAGAGATGTCGCCGGCGAACGTCGCCGTATCCGAGCCCGCGCCGCCATCAATCGTATCGTCACCGGCGCCGCCCGTTATAACGTCACTGCCCGAGCCCGCATTAATCTGATCAACACCTTGGCCACCGTCCAGTGTGTCCATGCCAGACCCAGCGTTCAGGACATCGTTACCAGAGCCGCCAACGAGCGTATCCGAGCCAGAGCCGCCAATTAGGATGTCCTCGCCGGAACCGCCGTCCAATAAGCTGCCCGCGTTGTTCGCAAACAGGCGGTCGTCGCCACCCTCGCCAAAGACGTTGCTCGCCTCATCGCCCGCGACCGTAACAACATCAGCACCGCCACCCGCGTACACATACTCCGTGCCAGAAACAAAGAAGGTGCTGTTGATGCTTCCGGAAGCGGATGGCAATGCACCACCCCAGTCACCTTCAAAATTAATCGTCGTATCAATGCGTGTGCTGTATATCGAGCCGCTGTTGAAGTCGCCTGTGCTGCCAGTATTGGTGAAGTACTCGGCGCTCAATCCGCTGATATAATTATTGCTCTGGATCGTAATGAGGTCATCTACCGAAGAGCCAGTCAGTGTAATCCTGCCATCAAATGTAGATGTCACCGACAAATCGCCATCATCGAACGAGAGCGTTTCCACCTCCAAAATTGAGTCAGTGCCCAAAGAAGGATCGATGTTCGCAATTGTCAGAGTGCCGTAATCATCGACGTTAAAGGTATAATCGGACTTATTGCCGGCATAAATTAGCGTATCTGAACCAGCCCCACCCGTAATCATATCGTTTCCGCGGCTCGCGGTTATAGTGTCGTCGCCAGCGTTCCCATCTATAACATCATCGCCATCACCGCCATTGATCGCGTCATTACCCAATCCGCCATCGATGAAGTCATTTCTCGTACTGCCAAGGAAGGTGTCGTTCCCGGATCCACCTTCGATACTCTCGATATTAACGAATGTATCCGAACCTATGTCAGTCCCGGTCGCACTACCCGTTGACATATCAACATCGATGCTTGTGGAAATATCCCGGTAATCGGCGGTATCAAATCCGTCACCACCATCAATTTGATCATTTCCAAGACCACCACTGAAGTAGTCGTCTCCACCCGCCCCCATAAGAGTATCGTTACCGTCGGAGCCTTGAAGAATATCGTCGCCTTCACCACCATCCAGGAAGTCGTCGCCACCTGAGCCGGTTAGCGCATCGTCACCTTCCCCACCCAATAAGGTGTCTGCGTCAGCACCGCCTGTAAGGGTATCATCGCCAAGGCCACCATCAATCGTATCCATGCCACCTGCGCCATCGATGATGTCGTTACCCATTCTTCCGTAAAGAGTGTTGCTTTGGTCATCGCCAGTAATTGTGTCATTGCCCGCGCCAGCATCGATATTTTCGGTGTTTGTAATCGTGTCCGAGCCGGTTTCAGCACTGCTTACCGTGCCAGTCAAAAGATCGACGTTTAGATCGGCGGTGACATCTGTGTAATCCGCAAGATCAGTTCCTGCGCCACCATCGATATGGTCATTACCTTCACCACCAGAAGCGCCGGCTATGAAGGTGTCATCGCCGGCATCCCCTCTGAGGGTGTCATCGCCTGCGGAACCTGTGATGGTGTCATTCCCCAAACCGCCCTCGATATCGTCATTACCAAGGTTGCCGTCAATGACATCGTTACCATCAGATCCGGCGATCGTGTCAGCGCCATCACCACCATCAATCGTGTCGTCACCGAGGTTGCCGTCAATGACATCATCGCCAGCGCCACCCGAGAGTGTGTCGGTTCCGCCGGAGCCATCAATAGTCGCGCCAACGATACCCGTTAACGTGATGGTGTCGCTGTCACCACCGCCAGTGAGTGTAACGGCGCCATCCGTCGTCGTTGTGACCGTTAGGTCGCCATCATTAAATCGAAGTATTTCAACTTCAGAGATCGAATCCACGCCCTGGGTATTTCCTGAGCTGACGTCAGTAACTGTTAGTGTTCCATCCAACGCGACCGCAAAAGTGAAATCACCCTTGTTCCCGTCAAAGATGACGGTATCGGAGCCATCGCCACCAACGATGGTGTCGTCTCCTGTGCCTCCGGTAATGGTGTCATCACCTGCACCACCGTCGATAACATCGTTGCCGGCCCTGCCGTCTACAACATCGTCACCAGAGCCACCCGTCAGCGTATCAATTCCAGAAGCACCATCGAGCGTTGTTCCACCAAATCCGGTAACAGTGATCACATCATCAACACTGCTACCAGTCAGCGTTACGTCACCATCTGTCGTCGTCGTAACCGTCAGATTACCATCAGTGAAGGTCAGCGTTTCGACCCCGGAAATCGTATCGACACCGAGGGAATTACCCGTCCCTATATCGGTGACCATTAGCGTTCCGTCTGCCGCAACCTCGAACGTGAAATC
>CAYTPF010000002.1:0-29987 GCA_964439775.1 uncultured bacterium
ATAAAAAACTAGGTATAAAAATTAATATTTTACCTACTAAAAAGAATGCAAATGAAAGTGTAGCAGAGGCTATTAATGCTATCACTTGATTATTAGTAAAACTACTAAAAAAAATTCCAATTGCTGCATACATGGCTCCAACTAACATTAAACCCAAATATCCACTAAAAATTGCACCATGGTCAATATTTGTACCTACATTAATCAAAGTAAAATAATGAAATGAAGTCAATAATAATCCAACAAAAATTAAAGAACAAGCAGCTAGAAATTTTCCTAAAACATATTCATAATTTTTAATAGGCAATGTAGACATAATTTCCATTGTTCCTGAACCATTATCTTTAGCAATTAAGCCCATAGTTATTGCTGGAATAAATATAATATAAATCCAGCTAATAGTATCAAATAGATTACGTAAATCAGATTGTTTAATTATAAAAAATGCATTTGTAAAAAAATATCCACTAACAATTACAAATACTCCTAAAAAAATATAAGCCATAGGTGTTATAAAAAACATCTTCATTTCTCGACCATATATCATTTTTAAATTATGCATCAACTCTTTCCTCCATCGTTAATGTTCGGAATACATCTTCCAGACTAGTTCCTGTTGTATTCATACCAAGAATAATCCATTTATTTTTTAATGCAAATTGGAAAATTTCTTCTCTAGCATCTATACTAGAAGAATATTCAAAAGTTAAATGATAAATATCATCTTTTTTAATAGAATCTATTAAACTAACTGATTCAATGTTAAAATCAATATTTTTCATATCATCTTTAGTTTTGACTTCTAAATTTAGTGTAATACTTCCTTTTGATTTTTTAAGTAACTCATCTGATGTTCCATCAGCAACTAATTCTCCATTATCAATAATAATCATTCTATCTACCGTTGCCTTAATTTGGTCAAGATTATGACTTGATACCATTACAGTTTTTTCTTTTCCTAATTCTTGAATAAGCTTACGTATTTCTATCCTTTGATTTGGATCTAATCCAGAAACCGGTTCATCTAATAATAAAATTTCAGGATCATGAATTAAAGCACTTGCAAGACCTGTTCTTTGCTTGTATCCTTTTGAGCATTCATTTATTTTTTTATGAACATAGCCTTTGAGTCCACATTGTTGAACAACCCTATCTAAACTTTCATTAAATGCATTACCTGTTATATTATAAGTGCCAGCAATAAACTTTAGATAATCATAAACTCTCATTTCTGTATATAATGGATTTAATTCCGGTAAATACCCTATCATACTCTTAATATCATCTGTATTGTTTTTAGTATTCATATCATTAATATGTACACTTCCAGAAGTTTGAGATAAATATCCTGATATAATTTTTAAGGTGGTTGATTTTCCTGCACCATTCTCACCTAAAAATCCTAAAATTTCTCCAGGTTTTACTTCAAAACTGATAGATTTAACAGCCTCTACTGATCCATAATTTTTTACTAAGTTTTCAACTTTTATCAAGCCTCTATTCCTCCGTTTTTAAAAGAATTAACTTCTTTTAATAAAAAAAGTTCTATATTTAATCGAAAAATTTAAAATTATTTTCACTATAAATAAAGTGACTTTTTACTTTAAAATATTTTTAAAATCAAAATTATTATTATTTGATTTACTAGAACTGTTAATATTAAAAAAATTACATACTAAAGAATAAATTTGTACATTCTCCAATGTTTCTATTTCAATATTATTTTTAAAATGTGGTCCCATAGCATAAAATATTCCATGCATATTAATATTTTCTGGATCATATCCATGCATACCCTTTAACTTAAAAATTCCATTATCTTTATCTTTTTTAAGTCCAATTAGGTAGCCTTCATCTGCTACTAGTAAAATATCTTGAGTATTTAAATTTTTAAAGTGAAACTCTAATGGTATTTGATTTTTAAAATAATATTTAATATTTGGAATAGTTTCAAATTCATCAATATTTAATTTTAACAAAGACTCTAATATTTCAATTTGCATAAAAGAACCTTGACCATAAAAATTATATTGATTGGGGATAGAAAGATATTCATCAATGAAAACTATTTTACTCTCATCTACATCAGACATACCATGATCGCTCAATACTATTAAATTTATTTTTTTATCATTTTTTCTTTTATCAATTTGAAGCAATAAATAGCCCATTAAGGAATCCATTTTAGCTATTTGATTTAATGTTGAAGCACTTGTCGGTCCATAATGATGACCACTATGATCTGGCTGATCAAAGTATAACATAATTAATTGGGGTGATCTATCTTCAGGCAGATCAATCCAATGCATTGCCGAATCAATTCGACTTTTATAATCAATGGTAGAATTATATTTTTTATATATAGATGGTCTAAAACCCTTTATTTCTGCTTCTGATCCAATCCAAAAATAAGTAGCCGTTTTTATTTTATTTTTTTCTAAGGTGACCCACATAGGCTCACAGCCATAATATTTTCCATTTTGAACGGTAGCAGGATTCTTATATGAATAATATTCATTGTATTCTTTGCTATAAAATATATTACCTGTAATTTTATGATCATCAGCATAACAACCTGTAGCTATAGAATAATGATTAGGAAATGTTAGAGATGGGAAAACAGGCTTTAAAGATTTAGACTTTATACCATTTTTTTTAATATAATCTAAATTAGGTGTAGATACTATATCTGAATAGTCATATCTATAGCCATCTAAAGATACAATAATTAAATATGGTTTATCACTAGAAAACAGAATACAATTTATAATAAAAAATATTAACTTATATTTCATAATTTGTACAGATAAATGATTTAAATTATTTTCAATAAATAATCGTATTATTTTAGGATCAAAATTCAATATAAAAAAAGAAAAAGTATTTAAAAGGCATATAAGTTTGAATAAAGTAAAAAAATATTTATTTATTATATATATTATAAATCTTATATCAGCTTCTGAAAAACTGGAAATTATTAATGCAGATTATCTAGAGAGCTTTAAAGAAAAAAATCAAACAATTCAAAAACTACATGGCAATGTTATACTTCAAAGCAAAAATCTAAAACTATTTACAGAAGATGCTAATTATTATCCTGATATTAATGAATTTCATCTTATCAATGGCGTTCTAATGGTAAAAGAAAATGACACACTAAGATGTCAAAAAATAATACACTTCAACGATAAAAATTCTTTTTTAAAGGCAATCGGTAATATTTCTTTTTTACAGGAAAATCATATTACAATGTGTGATTCTCTTTATTATTGGTCAGAATTAGATTCTTCTATTGCTTTTGATAATGTTAAAATGATTCAAAAAAATACATCCATTATATCTAATAAATTAACATTCTGGAAAACATCAGGATATCGTGGATCCTCATTTATAGCCTCTGGTAATTGCAAGATTAATGAAAATAATAAAACAATTAGTGCAAATGAAATTAATTATAATGATTTAAATCAATTAATGTCTTTATTGGGCAATGGCAATATTAACGAAATAGATCGAGGAATCAGCGGTAATAATATCTATATCCAATATTCAGATAGCTTGATTGAATCTGCAGAAGTTATTGATAAAGCATCTGCATATAATGATTTATTTGCTATAATTAATAAAAAACAAAAATATAGGGATACAATGTATTCTAAAAAAATATATTCTAAGTTTATAAATAATAATATTGAAGAATTACTTCTTCTAGATATGGCATCAACATCATATCATGTTTTGGAAGATAGTATTTTAAAAGGTCTGAATATTGCAAGTGGTGATACAATTAAAATTAATTTTTTAAATGATGAAATTAATAGATTGCAAATTTTTGGAGGGGGACAAGGTCAATTCATACCAGAAAATAACAATAAAATTGATTCTAATATAGTTTATAAAGCTGAATATATTGATTATAAAGTACCTGATAAAAAAACATTTTTAGAAAAAAATGCAAGCGTTAACTATCAAAATACATTTTTATCTTCTGGTTATATTACTGCTGATTGGAATAAAAATCTTTTAGAAGTTTATAAAAATGACAATTCAACACCAATTGTTGATACCAATAATGGTGATCCGCTTTCGGGTGATTATATGGAATTTAATTTAATATCAAAACATGGAAGAATTGTTAAAGGGAAAACAACATTTAATAAAAGTTTATATTATGGTAATGAAATATATAGAGATGATCCAAATATTTTTCATGTACAATCTAGTAAATATACATCTTGTGATGCAGAACATCCTCATTTTTATCTTGCTAGTAGAAAAATGAAAATGATAACTGGTGATAGAGTTGTTGCAAAACCATTATGGTTATTTATTTTTGATATTCCTATTATAGGCTTTCCTTTAGCTGTTTTTCCTAATAAAGGTGGTCAACGTCATAGTGGTTGGATAATGCCATCATTTGGACATAGAAATAGTGATGGAACTTTTCTACAAGGATTAGGATATTACTGGGCTCCTAATGATTATTTAGATGGCCGATTAATGTTAAATTTTTATGATAAAAAAGGTATAAAAACATATACAACATTAAACTATGTTAAGAGATATAAATATAATGGATCTTTAAACTCAACTTTAAGCAGAACTATTTTTTCTGATGATATAACTAATATTATAAACGGTAATTTAAATCAAAAATGGGATTTGAAATGGCGACATAAATGGACTATAGATCCCTCTCAAAATTTAAATGTAAATTGGACATATATGTCTAATAATTCCTATTATCAAGATACAACCTTTTCTCATTCTCAAGAAACAAGACTAAATCAACGCTTAGAATCATCAGCTAATTATTCTAAACAATGGCCTGAATATAAAAATTCACTTTCAATAAATATTTCAGAAAGCATTGATCTTCTTAATTCTCAAAAATCTAATCTTGATTTATATCCAATCCCAAATACAAAAATAATATATAAATCTCGATATCTTCCTAGATTATCTTTTAGACATAGTCAAAGCAAACTATTAGGTAATGGAAGTAATTGGTATAATAATATTTATTGGTCAATTTCATCATCTATGACTAGATTAGAAAAAATAGGTTGGGAAGCTAATTCTGATTCTATTTGGCAAGAAACTAATATTAAAGATAATACTGATGAAATTATTTCACATTCTATTTTATTTTCTGCTCCACTAAAATATTGGGGATGGCTAACATTAAATCCCAAAATAAGCATAAAAGAAGACTGGGTTTTTAAATATAGATTGTATTATATTGAAAATCCTAGTTCTTATAAAATAATAAATAGTTTTCTACCTAGACATACTGGATCTATTTCCTTATCAGCAAATACAAAATTATACGGTGTATTTCCTGTCAATTTAAAAAAAGTTAATTCTATAAGACATGTTTTATCACCATCAATTAGCTTTTCCTGGAAGCCAGATTATTCAAAGAAACTTTGGGGATATAATTTTAACTATTTTCAATGGATTGATGGAGAACCATATGATAAATTTTATGGTTCAATGGTAGGTAGCACATCTAAGCAAGAACAAAGGGCAATGTCAATCAGTCTAAATAATCAATTTCAAGCTAAAATTTTAAATCCTGACAATCAATTTTATAAAATTGATTTATTAAGCTGGAATTTAAATTCAAGTTATAATTTTGCAGCAGATAGTTTAAAATTAGCACCTGTTAGATCTTCAATAAGAACTACTCTACCTGGTGGTTTTAAACTAGATCTATCTATGACTCACGATTTATATAAACTTAAGTTAGATTCTTCAAACTATTTAAGAAAAGTGAATCAATTTGGAAAGCCACGATTAACATCAGCAAGTTGTGGTACAAGTTTAAGATTAAAGGGAAAACAAACTAATTTTTATAATAACTTAGATACTACTAATCAAACATTTGACAATAATTCCACAAATAAAAATCTATGGGAATCTACCTTAAGTTTTAGATACGCCCTAAATCAATCTATATTAGGTGACAAAATACAAAAAAATAAAACATTTTGGATGAACTCTTCATTTAAAATTAATATAACAGAAAAATGGAGTATTCAACATACTGCTCGTTTTGATTTAATTTCTTTTGATATGCTATATCATAAATTTCATATTAGTAGACCTCTACATTGCTGGATTTTTAGTTTTGATTGGACTCCAAGTGGTCCAAGTAAAGGCTTTTATTTAAAAATAAATGTTAAGAATCCAGATCTTCACGATATTAAATTAGAATCTAGAGGCGGAAGATCATTTTACAGTTTTTAAAAAAATAAAATAATGTTAAGAAATATAAAAGGAACAAAAGACCTACTCCCAAACGATACCATTGTATGGAGATGGGCTGAATCTAAAATACATGAAATTATGATTTCATATGGCTATGGTGAAATCAGAACCCCTGTTTTTGAAAATACAGAATTATTTATTCGAGGCATCGGTAATGAGACCGATATTGTTTCTAAAGAAATGTTTTCCTGGACTGACCAAAGCAAAA
The DNA here is from genome assembly GCA_964439775.1 of uncultured bacterium. Lineage (GTDB taxonomy): Bacteria > Fidelibacterota > Marinisomatia > SCGC-AAA003-L08. The sequence goes on from CAYTPF010000002.1 coordinate 6,482, forward strand.
AAAGCTTAACACTTAGACCAGAATTAACTGCACCTGTTGTTAGAGCATATATTCAACACAATATGCAAAGTCTTGGTCCAATTACAAAATTATATTACTTTGACTCTTTATTTCGCAGAGAACGGCCTCAAGCTGGAAGACAACGCCAATTTCATCAATATGGGGTAGAAGCTATTGGATCAGAATTTCCTGAACAAGATGCTGAAGTAATATCAATAGCATATAATATTTATAAAAATTTTCAAATTAATGATCTTTCAGTTAGAATTAATAGTATTGGTAGCTCATCTGTAAGAAAAAATTATTTAAAAAAATTAAGAGAATCATTAGCAAAATATAAATCCTTTTTTAGTCCAATTAGTCAAAACAGATTAGAAACAAATGCATTGCGTTTATTTGATTCAAAAAATCCAGAAGATCAAAAAATTCTTAATGAAAATGCTCCTTTTATTTTTGATTATATTTCAGATGAAGATCTTGAACATTTTAATCAATTAATAAAAATTCTAAAAGCAATGAATATCCCATTTTATCATGATAAAAAATTAGTTAGAGGTTTAGATTACTATACAAGAACTACATTTGAAATAACTTCAAAAAAATTAGGTGCACAAAATGCTCTATGTGGTGGTGGTCGATATGATAAATTAATTCAACAATTAGGAGGTAAAAATACACCAGCTGTTGGATTTGCAGCAGGCGTTGAAAGACTTCTAATGATTATTGATCACAATATAATTAAACCTCAAAAATCTATAAATATTTATGTATCTATTCTTGGTGAAAAAATTCTATCTAATGCTATGTCAATTATTCAAGATTTAAGAAATTTGAATAACTTATCCATTAAAATTGAAACAAATCGTCGGAGTTTAAAAGCACAAATGAGAGAGGCTAATAGACAAAATTCTGATTTTGTAATAATCATTGGTGAAAATGAAATCAGTAATGATTTAATAATAGTTAAAGATATGATCAATAGCAATCAAACTAAAATACCTTTAAATGATCTTAAACATTTTTTTCAAAAAAATCTTAATAACTAATAATGAATAATGTAGAAACTAGTATTTTAATTCATTATCATGAATTAGGGTTAAAGGGAAATAATCGCAATTGGTTTGAAAAAGTTTTTAGAAGCAACATAAAAAGGCATCTTAAAAATCTAAAATTTCAATCTATTAAAATTTTAGGAGCACGAATATTTATTAACCAAATAGAACTGAATGAATGGTCAAAATATAAAAATAGATTAAACAATGTAATGGGTCTTTCAAATGCAACTTTAGTATATAAAGTAGAACCTAAAATTGAAAATTTTAATTCCATAGCAGAAAATCTTATAAAAAATCAATCATTTGACACATTTAAAGTTCATGCTCGAAGACAGTATAAAGATTTTCCACATACTTCTATGGATATGAATGTTAAGGTCGGTGAATTTATCCAAAAAATATGTAAAAAACCTGTAAAATTAAAAAATCCAGATTTAACTATTTATATAGAAGTTGTTAATAACAAAGGGTATATTGGGATTGATAGATTATATGGCTATGGTGGTCTTCCTATGGGTGTTAGTGAACAAGCTTTAAGCTTAATATCATCAGGAATAGACTCTCCTGTTGCTTCTTTTGAATTATTGAAAAGGGGTGTATACATTTCCTATTTACATTTTCATAGTTATCCATCTACTACAAAACAATCAATTGAAAATGTTAAATCCATTTTAAATGTTTTAAAAAAATATCAAATTCAATGTCCTCTATATATAGTTCCATTATTAAAAATTCAACAAGAAATAATGAAAAATTCACCAAACAAATATTGGGTGTTATTATTTAGAAGAGCAATGATACATTTATCTTGTTTAATAGCTAATAAAAAAAATATTTCTGCTCTTATCACTGGAGAAAATGTTGGTCAAGTTGCTTCACAAACTTTATCAAATATAAGAGTTATTGATGATGCTTCATCATTACCAATTATTAGACCATTAGCTGGTATGAATAAACAAGATATAATCAATAAGGCAAGGGAAATTCAAACCTATAGTATATCAACAGAGCCATATCAAGATTGTTGTTCATACTTTGTACCTGAACATCCTGCTACAAAAGCAAAAATAGAGATTGTAAAAAAAATTGAATCAAAATATAATTTAACTAATTTGTATAAAGAAGCTATCGATAATACAGATTATGAAATTATAAAATAATCATAAGGATAATATGAAATATATTTCTTGGAACGTAAATGGTATTAGAGCTTGTATAAAAAAAGGGTTTTTAGATTTTATAACAAATGAAAACCCTGATGTAATATGTATACAAGAAACAAAAGCAAATAAAGATCAAGTAGAATTAGGTCTATCAGAATATAAGCAATATTGGAATAGCGCTGAAAAACCAGGTTATTCTGGAACTTTAATTTTAACAAAAAAAGAACCATTAAATTGTTATTATGGAATTGGGATAGATAAACATGATAATGAAGGTCGAGTTATAACATTAGAATTTAATAATCACTTCCTTGTAAATGTTTATACTCCAAATTCTAAACGTGATCTAAGTAGACTTGATTATAGATCTAATGAATGGGATAAAGATTTTTTGTTTTATATTAAAGAGTTAGAAAAAGAAAAGCCTGTTATTTTTTGTGGTGATTTAAATGTAGCTTATCAAGAAATTGATTTAGCAAATCCTCAAACAAATAAAACCACTAAAAGCAGACCAGGGAATGCAGGTTTTACAGATGAAGAAAGAAATGGATTTAAAAATATTATCAATGCAGGATTCCTAGACTCTTTTCGTTTATTTAATAAAGATAATGGCCATTATACTTGGTGGAGTTATATGTTTAATTCAAGAAAACGTAATATTGGTTGGAGAATAGACTATTTTTGTATTTCTCCATTATTAGAAAAGTGTCTTAAAAATGCATATATTTTACCAGAAATTTTAGGTTCTGATCATTGCCCTATCGGTATAAACATTGATTTATAATGATTAGTAGAGAAAAAATAAAATATTTTAATTCTTTAAAAATTAAAAAAAACAGATTATCTCAAAAAAAAATCATTTTAGAAGGTGAAAGATTAATTTTTGAGTTTCTTAAAACTAATTTGGAAATTAATTATTTACTTGTAGAAAAAAATTATAGTCTTTCAAAAATTGGTACTAAAATTATTGAAAAAGCTAAAAAAAATAATATTACTATTGAAAAAATAGATAATCAAATTATAAAACAACTTTCAAGTACAAAAAATAATCAGTCTTTTATTGCAATTTGTGATATGCCAACATACAAACAGCTTGATTATAATCAAAACATTTTAGCTCTTGATCATATTTCGGATCCCGGTAATTTAGGTACATTATTAAGGACAGCAGAATGGTTCGGTATTCAAAATATACTTTTATCTGAAGATTGTGTAGATATATTTAATCCTAAGGTTATTAGAAGTGGAATGGGTGCACATTTTTATTTAAACTCTATTTATAAAGGTTCTTTATCTAATAAGTTATTTAATTTACAAAATATGGGCTATAGTATTTTAGGAGCTGATAAAAATGGCTCTCCCTTTTCAAAATTAAATTTAAAGGAAAAATGGGTATTAATCATTGGGAATGAAGCTAATGGTCTATCATTAAATATAAAAAACAGTATTACAGACTTAATATCCATACCAGGGAAAGGCAATATTGAAAGCTTAAATGCTGCGGTTGCTGGTAGCATCTTATTAAATACTTTGATACAATAAATATATAATACATTTAAAAAGGAAATTTTATGATTTTAGAAAATATTTTACATTCAATAGGGAAAACTCCTATTGTTAAACTTGATAAATTAGGTAATGATTTAAATTGCAATTTATATGGAAAATGTGAATTTGTTAATCCTGGTGGTTCTATAAAAGATCGTATAGGATATAATATGATATTAGAAGCTGAAAAATCAGGTCGTATAAAGCCTGGAGATACTTTAATCGAACCGACATCTGGTAATACTGGAATTGGAATGGCTCTTGCAGCAGCAGTTAAGGGCTATAAAATGATAATTACTATGCCTGAAAAAATGAGTCAAGAAAAACAAGTTGTTTTAGAAGCGTTAGGTGCAAAAATTGTTAGGACTCCCACAGAAGCTGCTTGGGATGCTCCTGAAAGTCATATTGGAATTGCAAAAAAATTAAATCAGAAAATTCAAAATTCTCATATATTAGATCAATATAAAAATAATGATAATCCTGATGCACATTATAATTTTACAGCAGAAGAAATTTTAAAAGAATTTGGCACTGATTTAGCTATGGTTGTTATGGGTGTAGGAACAGGTGGGACCATAACTGGAATCAGTAAAAAATTAAAAGAAAAAATACCTAATATTCAAATTATAGGTGCTGATCCATTTGGATCAATACTAGGTGGTGGAGATGAAATTTTTTCATATAAAGTTGAAGGAATAGGATACGATTTTTTCCCAGAAGTATTAGATAATAATATTATAGATAAATATATTAAGGTAAATGATAAAAACTCATTTCAAATAGCCCGAAGATTGATTAAAGAAGAGGGTTTATTAGTTGGTGGTTCTAGTGGTACCGCAACCTGGGCAGCTTTACAAGCTGCATCAAGTTTAAAAGAAAATGAAAATTGCTTAGTAATACTTCCTGATTCAATTAGAAACTATCTAAGCAAATTTGCAGATGAACAATGGATGATTAAAAATGGTTTTAATAATTGATAACTTGCTTAAATATTAATTTGTCCATTAAATGATATTATAAATGGAAAATATCCAATATTTACTATATTTTTTTTTTATTTATTATTCAATTATTATTTCATATTTTAATTTTTCTTTATATAACAATCCATTAAAAAATAAATTTAGTCCTAATTTTGTATCTGTAATTATAGCTGTTAAAAATGGATCAAATTCGCTACCTAGATTACTTCAATCATTAATAGATCAATCTTATAATAATAAAATAGAATATATTATAGTTGATGATAACTCAACAGATAATTCATTAAATATTATAAAAAAATATCAAATTAAAGATTCAAGAATAATTGTGACTTCTTCAAAATATGGAAATCCTATTTTATCTCATAAAAAGAAAGCATTAGATGCAGGAATTAAAATTTCAAATGGTGAAATTTTATTATTCTCCGATGTTGATTGTATTCTGCCAAATAATTGGGTTAGCAATATGATTTCATCTTTTAGTGATAATATCCATTATATTGTTGGCTATAGTGAAGTTCCTCATAAATATAATCTAGTTACCTTATTCCAAAAAATTGATTTTGCTATGCTTATGAATGCTACAAATGCAGCTATAAATAAAAATTTATATTGGGCATGTTCAGGACAAAATCAAGCATATAAAAAATCTATATATTTTCAAAACAATGGATTTAATGAAATTTCTAAACTTTTACAAGGTGATGATACTTTATTTTTACAATTAAGTAATAAAAATATAAATAATTTTAAAGCTGTTTTTTCATTTAACAAATCAAACAAAGTTTTTTGCAGACAAGAAAAACAAATAATCCCATTTTTACTACAACGAATAAGATGGGCTGGTGATGCGATACATAGTTGGAAATTCAATAAATCACTATTTTTTATGTCTGTTTCTACTTTTTTTACAAATTTTATATTAGCATTAAACATTTTATTATATTTTTTAAAATTTATATCAATTAAACAATTAATTCTTCCATTTTTTATAAAATTTATCATTGATTTTTCTTTAGCAGTTAAAGGAATGAAAGTACATAATAACAGATACTCAATATTTGAATTTATATATTGGTTTTTAATTCAACCATTTTATATAATCATTATTGGATTAGGTAGTTTGTTTCAAAATCAAATGAGTTGGAAAGGAGTAAAAAATAATTAATGCTGCTTATTTTTTTACTAATTTCAACTTTATATTTATTAATAATATTATGGTTTTCAGAATCACTTAATAATACTTTTTCATCAAATAATATTAATTTCACTAATTATACTAAACCATTTGTTAGCATCATAATTGCAGCTCATAATGAAGAAAAAAATATCCCAAATCTTTTAAATAGTTTATTTAATCAATCTTATAATTTTGAATGTTATGAAATTATAATTATTAATGATCGTTCTGATGATAATACAAAAAATATTATATCAAATTATAAAAATCATAATGTTAAATTAATTAATATAGATAAAACTCCTTTAGGTTGGTCAAATAAAAAATGGGCTTTAAAATCTGGTATTAAACAAGCTCAAGGCGAAATTATTTTACAAACTGATGCAGATTGTATTCCTAATGAATTTTGGATTGAAACAATGGTTAACGCATTTGCAGAAAACAATGTCGGTTTTATTTTTGGTCCCTCTCCATTATATTCTAAAAATAATATTGAAAATATTTTACAACTTGAAAATAATGCACAAGATTCAATATCGGCAGCTGCATTACAAAAAAATATAATTTTGTCTTGTACTGGTAGGAACTTAGGTTTTCTTAAAAATAAATTTTTAGATATTAACGGATATGATACCACTGAACATATTATATCAGGTGATGATGATTTATTAATGCATAAAATGAATAAATATACTGATTATAAAATAAAATTTGTTTTTGATCATAAAGCCTCAGTTTTTTCTAATCCTCCAAATTCAATAAATCAATTTATTAAACAACGTCTTAGATTTGCTTCAAAAGGATTATTTTATTACGAATGGAAAACAGATATATCATTAAGAATATTTCTTCCATTTTTATATATAAGTAATTTAATTATTTGTGTTTCACTCATACTGTTTACTTCTTCTGCATATTATATTTATCTAATTCCTTGGTTTATAAAGTCAATTGGAGATTTTTATTTAACATATAATTATTGTAATAAAATAGATCAAAATTGGAATATATTAGATTGTTTGATATTAAGCATTGTACATCCATTCTACATTGTTGTTTTTGGTAGTTTAGGACCTTTAATCAAAGTTAAATGGAAATAATAAAACAAATAATTTTTTTTATTATTATTACCCCAATTATATTGTTTTCAAAACAATACGAATATGAAGTTTCAATTTTGGGGGTTAACTGCGCAGAAATATATATTAATTATATCGATACATTATACAATAATCAAGAAGCAATTAAAATTGAATATAAAACGAAAACAAAAAAAGCAATAGAATATTTTTTCTTTGTAGAAAATACTTATACATCAATAATTAACAAATATAATTATGATGTATTAAGCTTTAGTAAAAAAACAAAACAACCCAATATCACAAATAACATAAATACTTATTATAGAAATGATAGTTTGTTATATAATAATAACCAAAATTATAATAATCAATATTACAATATTTTTTCTTTATTACATTTTTTACAAATGAATAATAATAATGATTCATTTAAATCTCTTGATTTTTTAGAAAGAGAGGGTAAGATTTATGATATGGTACTTATTAAAAAAGCTAGTTTAAATCAAACAAAATATAAATTATCATTAAATATAAACAATGATTTGTCAAATAATGCAATTATTGAAAATACAGATATATTTACTTGGGGAGTATTTTTACCAAATGCAAAAAGGGAAATTATAATAAATACATATGAACAAATTATAACAAAATGTCAATTTTCTATTGGATTAATTAATGTTAAAGCAACGTTAAAATGAAAAAAATATATCATTATTTAAAAAAACATCCAAAATTCATATTAGCATGGATAATTGTTAGTATAGCTATCATTATAATGCTTTTGTTTGAAATAGATAAAAAACTTATTGCAATTATATCTCTATTAATGGCTTGGTTTACTAATGCATTTATAGGTATTGGAACTTTTATTTCTTTAATTCCAATAATAGGTCCAATTATTGTTAATATTTTTTCTATTCCATTTTTTTGGCTTATGAATGGGATAGGTTATTTTTCATCTGCCTATGCAATTAAAAAAGGACAACAAAAAGAATTGCTTAAACATAGACTTTTAACTTTTGTTCTTCTTATCGGTATAATAATAGGATATATCCTAGGCCATTTAATTCCCACTGTATAAAAAAAAAGGGATCCATTTGGACCCCTTTTCTTCTTTTAATATTTATATATTAAAATTTCCAAGTCAATGTAGCACTTGATGATAATGCTTGATCATTTCTTCCTGTTACATATCTAACTGGATCATTAAATAAATTAGTATTATCTAATACCATGTCTAATGTAAAGCTACCATAATCAAAGCCTAAACCAAAATCCCAATTAAAATTAGAACTTTGAACCATATTGCCATCATCATCAGAATCTGGTGTATATGCTCCTGTCCATGTAAAATCCTCACCCATAGCACCAGATAGTACATATGCATGGCTTAATCCAAATCTTACTGTAGCCCAATCTGTTACATCAGCCTCAACACCTAAATTAACTGCAGGCAAAGTTATCATACTACTTGAAATATCTTCATCATCTGCACCACCCATATTCATAGTATTAGACCAATATCCAAAACCCATTGCAAAAGTAGCTGTTACACCATCACCTGTTGGTAATGAAGTAAATAAATCTACATTTAAATTCATATCATTATCAATATGATCACCATGAGTCATGTTATCCATTCCAAAACCAACCAACATATTGTCGAATAACCATACATCTTGTGCTCTTCTAAGATTAAAACCTAATCCCAATGTTGATGGTTGATCACCATCTGTTCCATCATCAGAAGATCCTGTTGAAAAGTTAACACCAACCTCACCAAAATCCATGTTCATTCCAAAACCAGCATCTAAACCAAATGATGATGTTTCAGCATCTCCAATTTTTTGTGATGAACTACCTAAACCAAATGTTGCACCATATGTGCCATTACCCCACATAAGATTTAACCAATCATTATTATCTGAATCATTTGCTCCATCAAATCCGAAACCCCATGTTGTTCCTTCACCCCAGATAACAGTTGCAGCACCACTAGCACTTCCTGCACCACTTACTTGAACCATATCCAAGCTGTTTACCATTGCAGGAAATGCAGATACATTAGCATCATCTTCTGGCCAAAAACCAGGATTTCCACCAAGAGCATTAACTCTGTCCATGTTTCCAAATGCCATTACACAAAATGTCATTAGAATTGTTATTGTTTTAACGAATTTCATATCGTTCTCCTTTGTTTATGTTTTTTTTGAATGTGTTTGATTAAGGCTTTTATATTTATACACCTTAATTTTTTTACTACTAATTATTTTTTATACCATGTTGCAATTAAAGCTAATGCTACCAATCCTGATAACCCTGCATCACCAATCTGACCCATAAGATTACCAATTCCTTTAATTACTCCAAATACATCACTGTACAGTATTCCAACAATAACACCAAATACTATTAATGCTTTTAATAATTCATTAAAAGTACCTATCCAGCCTGTTAGTGTTTTAATTGCATCTTTCATATTTTTTCCTTTGTTTTTATTTTTTTAGGAATTTTAGCAGCGGATTTTAAATATATCCGCTGCTAAAAATAGACTTTTTTTATTTGTCCATAATGGATACAAAAACTAGAAGTGCAATTAAACCAGCTAATCCACCACCTAGAAAGTTCCTTACTAAATCAATTATACCTCCAACTGGATCGAATCCAGTCATTGGATAAATAATATTAGCAAATACAAAAAATACAATTAAAGCCTTTAATACTGAAACTAAGCCACCTATAAATCCAGCGACTGTTTTTGTTGCGTTATCAAGTGCCATTTGTTTGTCTCCTGTTTTTTTTTTTAATTTCTATAAAACTTGTCTAATTAAAGACCTATATAGAATTTTTTATTATTATTAATCAATTTCTTTAAGTGAATTTCGTAATCTAGATTAAACGTATTATAGAATACGTTTAAGCATCTCTGCGCGTGCTTTTCGGTAAGCTTTTTAATAATTTTATTTATGTTTTATTTATTTTTAACAAAAATTTATTTATTTCCAAAAACATTAATTATCATATCTATAGAGTTTCGAGGGTTTTACACACTTAATGCAAATAATTTATTTGTTTTCTTATTATTATACAATATAGTGGGTCTTTTCTTTAAATTTTTCAATTTTATATACTATATATAGGTGGTTACTAATCTCTTCTCGTTCCTATTAAACGTATTAAATGAATAAATAAATTAATAAAATCGAGATAAAGTATTAATGCTCCAAGTATTGCTTCTTTTGTGTCCTCGTCGGTACCAGAGTTTCCAATAATATTCATTTTTAGGATCTTTTGAACATCATATGCTGTAAGACCGGTAAAAATAAGGACACCCATTAATGATGTAACATAATATATCATTGAACTCTGTAAGAAGAAATTTACTATAGATGCTATTATAATTCCAAAAAGACCCATGTACATAAAATTTCCCATACCAGTTAAATCTTTTTTTGTTGTGTAACCATAAAATGCCATAAATGCAAATATGGATGAAGTAATCAAGAACGTTGTTGTTAAGGATTCAGCAGTATAAGTATAAAATAATCCAGATAACGTAAAACCATTTAATGCTGAATATAATACAAAACTTAATGTCGCCATATTAACTGTCATTGTCATAACATAACGAACTATTCTATAAACTAAAAAGAATTCTAATCCTATTGCTACAAAAAATAATATGGGATTAATCTGTTGAATGTAACTTGCTACATAATGAGATACTATCGCTGTAGTTATCAAACCTGTAAACATCCAACCGAATACTTTTGTTAAGTATTGTTGGTTTTCAAGTTCAATTTGTGATGCTGTGATATTATTATTTATCATAATATAATACTATAAATTAAATAAATTTAATTATATCCAATAATAAGTTTGTAAAAATATTTTTAGATTTATTGACCTCATCTAAAACATCTTGATGTGTTAAAGGGTTTGGTGATATTCCTGAAGCATAATTAGAAATACAAGATAAACCAATAATATTCATATTATATTCTTTTGCTTTAATAATTTCTGGCATAGTTGACATTCCTACAACATCCCCACCAAAACTTTTAATTTTTTTAATTTCAGAGGGTGTTTCATATGTAGGACCTAAAACCCAAGAATATGTTCCTTTATTTATTGGATAAGAATTACTTAAACAGTCTATAATTTTGTTAGTTTTTTCGTTTACAAGATTATTTTTATCAAAATATATTTTAGGATCAGAACTATTTTGAAAAGTAAAATCAATACATTTTGTAATTAACATCAAACTGCCTAATTCCCAATTTTGATTCATGCAACCTGCTGCATTTGTAATAATGGCCGTATTACACCCTAATAATTTAAAAATATCTATAGGTAGAGCTGTGGAATCAAAATCATAACCTTCATATAAATGGAATCTACCTTGAGCACATATAATTGGAATTTCATTTATATAACCTAAAATAAATTGACCTTCGTGACCTTTTACTGTTGATACTGGAAATTTTGGAATAGAATTATATTTTATAAAACATTTCTTCTTTATCTGTTTTACAAAATCTCCTAAACCAGATCCCAATACAATACCAATTTTAGGTTTAATTTCAGATTTAGATTTAATTACTTCAATATATGATTGAACATTCATTAATTATTAACTACTAATTGCCCACAACCAGCATTGATATCTTGACCTTTGCTCCATCTTACTAACACTCTATAGCCATATTTTTTTTGATTTTTTAATAAAATTTGTATAAATGTATCAATAGCTATATCACTTGGTCTTTTATATTTACCATCTGTTTCATTATATGGAATAATATTGATTTTAGAATCTAATCCTTTAATTAAATTCATAAGATTTATAGCATCCTCTTTACTGTCATTTATATTTTCTAATAAAACATATTCAAACATAATATTTTTTCTTTTTCTATTTGAATACATTTGTGAAGCTCTAATTAAATCTTTAATTGGCCAAGTTCTATTAATTGGCATAATTTTTTCTCTTTGTTCATCAGTTGGAGCATTTAATGAGACAGCAAGTTTATATTTTATATTATCTTTAATAAATTTCTTTATTTTAGGTACAATACCTGAAGTTGATATTGTTATTCTTTTTGCTGATAAACCAAATCCTAAATTATGATGAAAAATATTAGCTGATTTTATTACATTGTTATAATTTAAAAAAGGTTCTCCCATTCCCATATATACTATATTAGTAATTGGAGCTTTAATATTTCTTTTTACTTGGTTAAGTTGTTCCACAATTTCACCACAATTTAAATTTCTTATAAAACCCATTGATGCAGTTGCACAAAATTTACAATCTATTGCACATCCCACTTGAGAAGAAATACAAACAGTATGAAATTTATCATCTATCATACTTACTGTTTCTATAAAATGATTATCTGTTAATTTAAAAAGAAATTTGACAGTTTTATCGTTATTAGAATACGATTTTTTTTCTAATTTCAATAAACTGAATTGACAATGATCTTTTAGTATATTTCTAAATTTTTCTGAAATATTTAACATTTTTAAGGGGTCTAAAACACCATGTTTATACATCCATTCAAAAATTTGAATACCTCTAAATTTAGACTCCCCTATTTTAATTGACCATTTCTCAAGTTCATTAATATTCATGCCAATTAAAATATCTTTATTTTTGATTTTTTTATTTTTAGTATTTATATCAATGGTATTCATTATAATAATATTACAGTTATATATTTACTTCATCAAGTATTTTTGATTGATTAAACTAATTATATCAAAGTACATTTTGTTATAAAATTAGAGGGAAAAATGGAAAAAGCACAAATTGTAGAAAATTTAAATTCACAAAAAAAAGAATTATATAATGAAATAAGCAAGGTCATAATTGGACAAGAACAAATTATAAACCAAATTTTTACTGCACTTATTTGTAGAGGGCATATACTCCTTGAAGGGGTACCAGGACTTGCGAAAACTTTATTAATTAAAACAATATCAGATGTATTACAATTATCATTTAATAGAATTCAATTTACGCCTGATCTCATGCCATCAGATATCACAGGTACTGATGTCATTGATACTAATAATTCTGATGGAAAAAGAGAATTAAGATTTATAAAAGGTCCAATTTTTTCTAATATAATTTTAGCTGACGAAATTAATAGGACTCCACCTAAAACTCAATCTGCTTTATTAGAAGCTATGCAAGAAAATAAAGTAACTACAGGTGGTACAACATACAATTTAGATCGACCTTTTTTTGTGCTGGCAACACAAAACCCCATTGAACAAGAAGGAACTTATCCTTTACCAGAAGCACAACTTGATAGATTTATGTTTAAGATAAAAATTGAATATCCATCTCAAAATGAAGAAATTAATATTGTAAAATCTACTACAGGACAGATTACTCAAAAATTAAATCAAATTATATCAAAAGATGATTTAGTTAAATTTCAAAATATTGTTAGAGATATTCCAGTGTCAGAAAATGTCGTAGAATATGCCGTTAATTTGGTTAGATCTACTAGGCCAAATAATGAAAACAGTCCTCAATTTATTAAAGAATGGTTAGATTGGGGAGCTGGTCCAAGAGCTAGTTCATTTTTAATTTTAGGTGCAAAAGCAGTTGCCGCATTAGATGGTCGTACAACACCTAGTATAGCAGATGTTCAAAATATTGTTAAACCTATACTTAGACATAGAATTATCACAAATTTTAATGCTGAAGCTGAAAATATTTCTACCGATAATGTTCTTGAAAAATTAATTGACACTCTTCCTGTAAATTAATGAACAATAAAATTCAGTTAACACCTGATATTATATCAAAATTAGATAATCTTGCATTAAAAGCCAGGATGATAGTTGAAGGTTTTATTGTTGGCCTTCATAAAAGCCCTTTTCATGGTTTTTCAGTTGAATTTTCTGAACACAGAGCATATGGATATGGAGATGAAATTAAGCATATTGATTGGAAATTATTTGGTAAAACAGATCGATTCTATATTAAACAGTTTGAAGAAGAAACAAATCTACGTTCTTATCTTTTACTAGATCAAAGTAAATCTATGGATTATAGCTCTTCTAATTTATCAAAGTTAGATTATGCTCAATTATTATCAGCATCTTTAGCATATCTTATGATTAAACAACAAGATGCGGTCAGTTTAACATTATTTGATGATAAAATCATTGATTATATTCCACCTAGATCTAAAACAAGTCATTTAAAATTTTTATTATCACAAATGAATAAAATTAAAAGTGGAAAAGATACTAATATTTCTCCTGTTTTACATCAAACAGCAGAAATGATTAAACAAAAAGGATTGATTATATTAATTTCTGATTTATTTGATAATCCTGAAGAAATTATTGAGGGATTAAAACATTTTAGATATAAAGGACATGAAGTAATTGTTTTCCATGTTTTAGATAAACAAGAATTAAATTTAGATTTTAATCAAAATACGAGATTCAAGGATAGTGAAACAGGTGAGGAGATTATTACGCAACCTTGGCATATCAAACAAGATTATCAAAAAAGTATTCATAAATTTAGTGAATATTTCAAACATCAATTAAGAATTCATCATATTGATTATGTTGTTTTAAAAACAAATGAGAACTTAGATATAGCTCTGTCTGAATATTTAATTAAAAGAAATCGAATAATGTGATCTATATCTCAATTTAAAATTAAAATAATATTTAAAATACTGTAGATAAAAATTCTATAAACTTATTATAGAAGGAGATGCGGTAAAATATCATCAGCTTTCTGATGACATAATTAAAAGGGCTCTTTAAGAGCCCTTTTTTTATTTTTCAATCATATCCCTTACTGATGGAATAAATAATTCATCTAATTGCTTTAACATCTTTTTAATCTCTTTTACTGCATCATAGCTAACATCATCATTTGGATTTAAATCTGTAACAGTTAAAAAATAATCTTTAGAATCTACAAAAAACGTCCTAGACTCTTTAAAATCAGTATAAATTTTTTCTAAATCATTCTCATTCTTATTTTCTACATTCGATATTTTTAAATATTTTTCTCTTGCAGAATCAAAACGAATTATTCCCATTTTTTGATATAAAACTGCTACATTATAATATATATCAGGATCATTTGGAAAATCTCGTAATGCTTGTAATGAATATTCAATAGCAGATTCATATTTTTCTAAATCTATTTGTACAAAAACTAATTGACGTAAAATATTTCCTGGATTTTTAGATAAATTTAATGCTTTAATTAAAGTTTTTTCTGCCTTGTTTAGATCTTTAGTTTGAATATAATAAGTTGATGCAATTTCTAATAATGTAATATTATTAGGATCTAACTTTAAACCAGTACCAATAGATTCTCCAGCTCTATCATAATCTTTTTTTTCTATATATAATGCACCTAATGTACCATAAGTACTTCCATCATTTGGTAAAAATAACAATGCAGTTTCTAATAAATCAATAGCTTTATCTAAATCATTATTTTGATAATAATCTATTGCTGAATTATAAACAGCTGTCCATTCCTGTTCTTTGTATGCCTGAACACCATCTTTTATAGTTAAAACTGGTTTTTCTTCCCACATAAATGGTGTTTCTAATTGTTGAAGGGGATTCCTTTTTTCTGCTAAATCTAACATAGAAGCCATTTTTTTATATCTTTTTTGTGGTTTTAAAATTTCTGTAGCATAAACATACGCTACCATTGCATCAGTCGTATCTGCTTTTAATGCTTTTTTTAACCATTCTTCAGCTCTTACAAAATCCTTTTCACTTCTTAGTGCAGTTTTTGCAGTTGTAAACTCCATACTTTCAGATGCACATCCAGTTAAAAATAAAAAATATAAAATTAAACAAATATTTTTTGCTTTAATCATTATAAATCTCCATTTCTTTTTTTATTTTTTCAGCAATATTATTAACTAAATTTCTATTAGCCTTTAACAAACCTTTAATACCAATATCAGAAACAGTAAAACTAGCCAATGCTGTTGCTTGTATTACAGACTCTAAAATATTATCTGAGCCTTTTTCTGCTAAATAACCTACCATTCCACCAGCAAAACTATCACCTGCTCCCGTTGGGTCTTTAGCAACAATTTTTCTATTAGATGGTACTGAAATCTCTAAATTTTTACTAAAAATAGTTGATCCTTTTTCTCCCTGCTTTATAATAACATACTCAGGTCCGGATAATAATAATTTATTTGCCGCTTCTTTTAATATATTTAGATTAGTTAACTGCATTGCTTCTTCATCATTTAATAAAAATATATTAGTTTTTTTTATAACCTCCCATAAAGTATCATTACTTATATCAATCCATAAATTCATTGTATCAGCTATAACTTTTTTTGAATTTTTTACTTGATCAATAATTGATAATTGTAAGCTGGGTTGTATATTTCCTAAATATAAATATCCATTAAATTGATCTGCATTTTTAATTTTAGGAGAAAAGCTTTCAAAAACCCCCAAATTAGTGAATTTAGTTTCTCTTGAATTTAAATCATCAGAATATTTCCCTCCCCAATGAAATGTATCTCCTGATTCTATTATTAAATTATCTATATTTATTTTTTTATCTTTAAAAACATTAATCATTTCTTTTGGAAAGTCTTTGCCTACAACCGCTGATATATATACTTCTGTAAACAAAGAAGCTGCCAATGAAAAGTAAGTAGATGAACCTCCAATTATCTTATCATATTCTTGACCTTGTATTTCTAAGCTATCAAATGCTACCGATCCTATATTAAGTATTGAATTTTTATTTTTATCCATCATGTAATATAACTTTATTGTTATAAACATTTCAAAGTTGGTTTCTTCATAATAATACAATTAAACTTAAAATATGGCACATCTAGAATTCTGTTCAAATTGTGGATCAAAAAACACTCGCGGTTGGAAAGAAGGCAATCTTCGGTTCTATTGCAATAACTGCAATACAATTCATTATGAAAACCCTAAGCCTACAGCAACCTTAATTTGCCCTCAAAATAATACAATATTATTAGTAAAACGTGCTTTTGAACCAGGAAAAGGCTTATGGGGATTACCTGGTGGTTTTATTGAGTTAAATGAAGGTCCTGAAGAAGCAGCAAGTAGAGAATTATTTGAAGAAACAGGCTTAAAAGGAAAGGTTGTTAACTTTATTGGTTTTTCATATCATTTTGGTACAATTTTTGGTGACATTTTATTATTAGGTTTAGAAATGAAGCTTGATAAATTTGACATCATTAAGCCTGGTGATGATGCAGAAGATGCTCTTTTTTTCTCAATTAATGATTTACCTGACATTGCTTTTGAATCACATAATGAATTAATTAACAAATATTTAGGGAAGATTTAAATATGAAAATACTGGTAATACATGGACCCAATATGAATTTAATTGGAATAAGATCTAAAAATGATGGAACAACAATTACATTAAATAAAATTAATTCTCATTTAAAAAAAATAGCTCAAAAAGATAATATAACTTTAAAAATATTGCAAACTCATAGTCAAACCAAAGCTAATAAATTTTTGCATAGCAATAGAAATTCAGCAAATGGACTATTATTAGTACCTAATACATGGAATCAATATGGTTATACAATTAAAGATACTATTGAACTAATAGAAATACCATTTATAAATGTACAATTTAAAAAAACAGACTCAATTTTTAAAAATAATGTTTGTGACAAAGATATTATAAAGTCATTTTCTTATGCTTTTCAAAAATTATATAAGATTATTTCACAATAAAATAGAAAATCCATATACTAATCCAGCTGGTCCCATATTTTGTATACTAAGATTAATATTTTTATTTTTTATTTTTAATCCTAAACCAAATGAAAAATTATTAAAAATATCTTTATAATACTGATTTGTATTTAAATCGTGTCTATTATTAATCGTACTAATTCTAAAATTAAACTGATTTTTAATATTAAAATCTAAACCAATTTGAAGCTTTGTATTTTCATAATTTATATATTTTATAAAGTCAATGTATATATATGCAGGAAAATATAAGGGTTTAAATGATATTCCATATTTCATTGAAGTTGGTAAAAATTCATTATTTTTTATATATGATCTTAGCTGGAAACCAATATTATTTAATGTTGCGCCTATAGATAATCGTTTATTAAAAACATCCATTCTTAAACCTATATTACTAAAAACACCAGAAGATGAATATTGATCAATAGAACTATTTAAATATCCAATACTATAGCCAAAAGAAATTAATTCTTTATATTCTATTTTTTGACCTATTTCGAAAAAAATATCATTTGCTCTAAATTCTGTTTTATTAAAATCATCCTTAAGTTTGCCATAATTAACAGAGTTAATTTTAAAAAAATTTATCATTTTTTTATGCATCCAAGTATACGAAACATTAGAACTTAAAATATCTGAAGGTAAAAGTAGTTGACTGATTTCAAATTGATTATGTTCAATAAAAATTGATGCAGGATTAACATTTAAATATTTAGTTTTCGATGCTACCGCACCATTGTGTAATGAATGTGATGTAGCATTTGAAGATAATTCTAAAGCATTATATGTAGATTCACAAAATATTATTTGTAATAAAAATAATATAATAAAAAAATTAACTTTAATTAATGTCATCTTTTTGCATTTCTATTAATTCTTCTTCTAATGCCCATTTATTTAAAATTTTAATATTTTTTTTCCTTTTAATATAAAATCCCAATGTTAATATAAATGGAAATAATACAAACATTATATTAGATGCATTTAATAAAAAAATCCACAAAAAAAATTTAGTTAAATACTCTTCATATTTTTTTTGAAAATCTATTTTGTCATCCCCTGTTATCTGATTTATAGCATCCCAAAAATAAACTTCTTTTTTTAACAATTGAATCAATTTATCTAAAATTTTGTCATTATAATAATATTCAAGTGCATTTACTGCTGCAGCTGACTGTGCATATGCTAATTTAATTTGATGTTGTTTTTTAGTATTAAAATTTTTTAGTGCATCTAAAGGTAGCAAACTGTTTTTCCATATTGCATTTGAAATTTCAATTTTATCTGTAAAAGAAAATTCATTGGAAAATTTCATCGCTATTCCCTCAATAAACCATGATGGCATTGGGTTATTTCTAATTAATCGATGTATATATAAATGATTTAATTCATGAACTATTATTTCATTAAATCGTTTTTTAGACATATTTGAAATACTTGATGGTTGAATAAGGATTTTGTTTTCTTTGCTTTTTGCAATGGCAATGCCCCATTCTGGTGCTGTTCTGGCTAATTTATAAAATTCTTTTTTAGTTGATGGTACAATGATTTGATATTCTTGATATTCTACTCTTCCATATTTTTCAACCAATCTTTGTGTTTCTTTTTTAACTAAGTATTGATATTCTAAATTATGAGATAATTTATTATTTATTATTATTGAGCAATTTCCCATAGCCGTTTCAAAAGGTGATGCACCTATTATATTGGTAAATGCCATAAAAATAATTAACATAAGATTTTTCATCATATCATGCTAATTGGATCGATATCAATAATTATTTTTGTTCCCTTAATTTGTTTTTGCAAAAAATCTAATCCGATTTTTTCTTTTAAAAATTTTTGTAATTCATATGGTTTATTGAGATTTATCTTTATTAAAAGATGATACCGCCACATTCCTTTAATTTTTTCTATTGGTGCTATGCTTGGACCCAAAACATTAAATTTATTATTTTCAAATTTTTCACTTAATTCCTCTGCTATTTTTAAAGTATTATTCTTATTTTTCCCTTGAAATAAAATTCTACAAATTCTATTAAATGGTGGATAAAATAACTCTTTTCTTTGATTAAGGGAAATTTTATAGAATGATTTTAAATCTAATTGCGAAGCTGTTTTAATAAAAATATCATCTGGATTATATGTTTGAATATAAACCAAACCTTGTTTTTGTCGTCTTCCTGCACGACCAGATACTTGGTATATTAATTGAAAAATTTTTTCTCCTGATCTAAAATCTGGCAAAAATAATCCAACATCTGCATTTATTATTCCTACAAATGTTACATTTTCAAAATCTAATCCTTTAGCAATCATTTGTGTTCCTAATAATATATTATATTCTTGTTTTTCAAATTTTTTTAAAATTTTAAAATGTGCTCCTTTATTTTTTGATGAATCAATATCTAATCTTGCAATCTTTGCCAAAGGTAGCATTTTTGAGATTTCGTCTTCAATTTTTTGCGTACCATGACCTAATATTTCTAAATCATCTTGTCCACATTCTAAGCATTTAATCTTCATTGGAGATTTAAAATTACAATGATGGCAAAGCATTGTATTTCCAGATTTATGATATGTTAATGATACAGTGCAATTTGGACATTGAAAAATCCACTCACAATTTTTACAGATTTGTATATATGCATAACCCCTTCTATTATGTAGTAAAATAACCTGTTCACCATCATTAATACATTGATTTACTTTTGTCACCAATTCTCTACTTAAATGTTGACTAAAATTGATTCTATCATTATAATTTAATCTCATATTAATCAATTTAATATTTGGATATATTGATTTTCCATATCTTTTCGTTAATTCAACGTATTTCAATTTTTTATTTATACAATTATAATATGATTCTAGACTAGGAGTAGCACTAGTTAATAATGCTATTGAATTAGAAAATTTTGATCTAACCAATGCTATATCTCTTGCATTATATCTTGGTGATGGACTTTCCTGTTTGTATGATGATTCCTGTTCTTCATCTACAACAATCATTCCTAAATTTTCCATTGGGAGAAAAATTGCACTTCTTGCTCCTACAATAACAGAAATTTTTCTTTTTCTAAGCTGTTGCCACACCCACCCTTTTTCTAATTTTGTTAATCCGCTATGCCAAAGTGCTACCTTATCTTTAAAAATATTGTAAAATTTTTGAAAAACATTTGGTGTTAATGCAATTTCAGGTACTAAAATAATCACAGATTTTTTTTGGTTAACACATTCTTCTGCTAACTTTAAATAGACTTCTGTTTTTCCACTCCCTGTTACTCCCTTCAAATAATATGGTGAAAAAATATCTTTATTAATATCTTTTAAAATATTTTTAAAAACACCATTTTGTTCTTTATTTAATTTAATTTTAGTTTTTTTTGTAAATATATATTGACTAAAGGGATTATTTTTTTTTGTTACAATATCAATATATCCATCATCAATTAATTTTTTACAAACTGATCGATAGCTAGTACCTATTTTTGATAATTCTGATAATTGAATTACATTTGGATGCTCTTTTTTTAATAAAGATAAAATTTTCTTTTGTATAGGTGCTCTTTTATTCCAATTATCATATAATTTTAGACCTTTTTGATTAATCTTAACATAATCAATATTATAGGATTTATAATGATAATTAAAATTATATGGAATTGAAGATTTTATTACCTGACCAAATGGAGAAATATAGTAATCACTAACCCACTCTAATGTTTTCCATAATTCTAAAGGAATACTTAAATTTGACGAAGATATACTATCAATAGGTAATATTTTTCCTTTAAAATTACATTTTAAAGAAACTTTGGTTACATATCCTTTATTAAGTTTATTTCTAAACTTAATATTTACACAAGTTCCAGGATATATTTGAGACTGTAACGATAATGGAATTTTATAAATAAAATTCTGAAAGTTATATATCGGTAATGAAATATAAGCAAACATAATATTTGCTAGTTTATCATTTAATTATCTGCTTGTACCTTAATCTTAATTCTTGATTCTTCTTCTTGGCCTAATTTAACATTTACAAAATGATTACCAACATTTTTAATAGGCTCTAACAATTCAATTTCTTTTTTCTTTAATTCATATCCCTTGCTATTGACAGCATCAACTATCATTTGAGATGTTACCGAACCAAACAATTTATCATCTTCACCCGCTTTAAGAGTAAATTTAACTGTTAATTTATTTAATCGTTCAGCTAAAGCATTTAGATCAGCTCTCTTTTTTGCCTCTTGTTCTTTTCTTTTTTCTGCGGCTGCTTGAATACTTAATATATTTTGCTCTGTTGCTTGTATTGCTTTTCTTTGGGGAATAAGATAGTTTCTTGCATATCCATCTTTTACATTAACAATATCACCCATTTGACCTAAATTTTCTACATCTTGACTTAGTAATATTTTCATAATTTTTCCTTTAATAATTTCTTACATCAACTCTATATGGTAACAATGCAATATTTCTTGCTTTCTTTATTTCTTTTGTTAACATTCTTTGATATTTAGCAGAAACTCCAGTTACATAACCTGGAATAATTTTTCCCTGTTCCGTAATAAATTTTCTTAAAAATTTATGTTCTTTATAGTTTATTTTTTTTACTAAGGATGAATCTTCTTTAAATGGACACACCCTATTATTATTCATAATTTTCATTTTTTACTCTCTTTTTAAATATTATTTTTTTTCTGTCACCTCTTCTGCCATCTCTTCTTTTGCTTCTTCTGTTGATTCTTCAGATGATTCTTCTGTTGATTCTTTTATAGCCTCTTCCTTTGCTTCTTCTTTTTCTTCTTCTTTTGTTTCAATGTTATTTTGTTTTTCTTCAGATTTTAAATCCTTTTTTTCGCGCTTATTATCAAAATCATTATTAACACTACCAAGAATTTGTGATTCTATACCAGATTTTTGTTCTCTTATTTCATTCTTATCAATTTCGACAGTCATATATGCTAAAATATTAACATTATGTTCTAACTCTTTATTTACATTATCAATCATATGCCCATCTCCAGAATACTGAACTAAAATATATGTACCATATTTTTGTTTTTCTATTGGATATGCTAATTTCTTTTTACCCCATACTTCAGTACATAGAATTGAATTAGTTTCATTTTTTTCTATTAATTTTTGAATGTTTTCTATTGTATCTTTCAATCTTCCTGTTTCAAGTATAGGATGTGCAATATACAACGTTTCATAATATTTCATCTTTTCTCCTAGTATTATATAATTTTAAACAATAAATGGTGCTATGACTAATGATACTACAGACATTAATTTTATTAATATATTTAATGACGGTCCCGATGTATCTTTAAAAGGATCACCAACAGTATCACCTACTACAGCTGATTTATGAGCATCTGATCCTTTTTTATATACTTTACCATCTATTTCAATTCCTTCTTCTATCATTTTTTTAGCATTGTCCCAAGCTCCTCCAGCATTAGACTGAAAAATTGCCATTAAAACACCACTAACAGTAACTCCTGCTAGTAATCCACCAAGAGGCGCTGCACCAAAAACTTTTCCTATAACTACTGGTGTAATTACAGCAAGTAATCCTGGCATTAGCATTTCTTTTATAGCTGCTTGCGTAGATATTTCAACACATTTTTCATGCTCAGCTTTTTGTAATCCTAATTCATATGTTGCTTTTTCTTCTTCTGACCAA
>CAYTPF010000003.1:0-28935 GCA_964439775.1 uncultured bacterium
ACTTCAAAAACAATGAAACTATTTGCATCACAAGCGACGGTCCAAGAGGGCCTATTCATGTTGCAAAACCTGGTTCTATAAGAGTCGCAATGGAATCTAATGCAGTTATTTTGCCTGTTTCTGGCATCTCTACAGCTTTTTGGAAATTTAATTCTTGGGATAATTTTATTTTACCGAAGCCTTTTAGCACTATTTATTTTAGTATTGGTAATGAAATTAAATATGAAAAAGAAAAAATTTCTTCTTCTTATTGCAGTGACCTAGTTTCAAACCATTTAAATAGTCTTCAAAAAAAGAATGATTCCTTTATTTTATGAAGCCTTTTTTATCTATACTATTTCATCTTATTACATCTATTAGAAATTTTTTCTATGATCATAAAATTCTTTCTTCTACTTCAATTAAAGTTCCTGTTATTTCTGTTGGAAACATTGAAATGGGGGGTACTGGAAAAACTCCAGTTGTTTTATATTTATCAAAGCTCTTATTAAATTCAAATTTTAAACCCGGTATTATTAGTCGTGGATACAAAAGAAGTTCTTCTGGCCAACAAGTTGTTTGCGATGGAGAAAAAATTTTTTTTGATGCTTCTTTCGTTGGTGATGAGCCTTTTTTATTAGCTAAACTTTCAAAAAAAACTCCAATTATTGTTAATAAAAACAGGGTTTCCGCTGCAAAATTTATGATTAAAAATTTTGATGTTAATGTTATTATTTTAGACGATGGATTTCAACATAGAAAAATTAACAGATCTATTGACATTGCTCTTTTAAATATAAACACACCAATTAAATCTTTAAATCTTTTTCCTCTAGGAAGACTAAGAGAACACTTTAAAAATATTTATCGTGCTGATATTTTATTAATTACTAAACAAAATCCTCTTTCTAAAACAAAAAACATTCAATTTGCCAACAATCTTTATTTTCATAATAAATTTTTTGTTTCTAATTCTTTTAACCTTTTTAATCCTTTGTCTAATATTGAAATAGAAAAGACTGTTCTTGTAAAAAACATTTTTGCTTTTTGTGGAATTGGTGATCCAGAAAATTTTAAGCAATCTCTTCTTTCTCTTAAAATCAATCCTTCTTTTTTTAAAGCCTTTAATGATCACCAAAATTATAATTTGAAAATCATTTCTGATTTTGAAAACCTTATTTTTAAAAAAAATATAAAAACTATTATTACAACTGAAAAAGATTATATTAAGCTTCCTACTAATTTTTGTAAAACGTATTCAGTTTTAGTTTTAAAAATGAATTATATTTTTGATAAAAATTTTTATTCTTTAATTTTAAAATTACTTTAATTATTTCAGTATTATAATTTTTTTGGTTTCTATTATATTTTTTGATTCCAATTTAACAAAATAAATTCCACTTTTCAATTTTTCTGAACTTATATTAAAAAACCTTTTGCCTTTTCTATTTATATTATTTTGAGAAAACACAGTTTCTCCTTTCAAAGAAAAAACACTTAAATTGATTTTTTCATTATTATTCATTTCATAACTTATTGTTGTATTACCATTAAATGGATTCGGATAAATTTGCATATCTAATTTTTTTGGTATATTTATTATTTCAGTATTTAATTCTTGTTCACAATTATATACTTTTATTTCTACCTCTTTTGCTGAATATGCATTTATATCTATACTTATTAAATTTTGATTTATATATTCATCTTCATCAATAAAAACCTTATAGTCACAATTTGGAAAATTCTCATGGAGTTCTAATTCCATATTTGTTAAACCAAAACAATTTGAATAAATTTCCCCATTCCATGTTTTTCCCACAAATGAATTTAGATTTTCATCATTTAGCATAATATCTTGTGTAAAGTTTTGTCCAAAATCGGAATTCCATTCTGGATGAGGAAAATAAAATTGTATATAATTTCCTGGATTAGATGGTGGTTCTGGTAAATCTAGCCCATTAATATCAAAGCCATCTGTTGCCGAACTATCAACGCCTAAATAATTTTCTACATCTTGTGGAAAATCAAAACCTCCATTAAAGGCATCAATTTCTACTTTTATTTGAATTGTCCAGTCTTGTGTATATAAAATTGATAAAAAAAGTAAATATTTAATATTTTTTTTTATTTTCATATTTTATTCTTTCATTTAATTAATATATAATATATAAAACTTTTATAAATTTTGACTTTATTTATAACAATATTACAAAGTTAAAGACTTATGTATAATTTTATTAAATCTAAAATATTAATATTAATTCTTGTCATATCTTCAGTTTGGAGCAACCCATTTCCTGTAGATTCTGCTGTAAATTTCATTCACAACACTAATGATATTAATCAGAATGGGATTCCTGATGTACTTACTTTTGAAGGAAAAACTGTTGTTAAAAATGTTGAAATTTTTGATGTAAACAACAATAACAATTTGTCTAGCTTTTGGAGCTATACTTTGCCAGATAGTTTAATTGGCTATTTTATAGATGGAACAATTCTTTCTCATGATAATAAATCTTCTTTGGTTTTAATGGCTTCTTTAAAAAATAGTACAAAAACATTTTTCCTTTTTGATATAATTAATGGCAACATTTCTAAAGACCCTAACAAAGTTATTGGTCTTCCATTAGAATATGCTCATTTTAAAAACCCTCAACAAATTACTTTGATTGATTGGAATAATGATGGAAACAATGAAATGGCTATTAGCTTTTCTGGTTTGTTTAGATCGGTTTTGATTTGTGATTTAAACAATAATCAAATTTCTATTTTAGATCGTATAGCTGAAGATTTTTTATCTATTACTTTTTCTCCGATTTTAATTGGTTCTGGCGATTTAAATGGAGATAAAAAAGATGATCTTATCATTGTTGATAATGGTAGAAAAGCTAACGCTAGAATTTATCTTAATGGTATGACTAAAAATGGTTTAAGAATTTTAGGCTTAAAAGATTTAGGACAATTGTCTTTTCTAAATAAAAATGGTGTAAACTTTGATGGCCTGGGTGGAGATGAAATGTTTTTTGCCTCTAAAAATTCTGGTTTACACTACCTTTTTGTAGAAAGTATTGGAAGAGTTAATCAAGCAGTTACTGTTAAAACTCAACTTTTAGTTGAGTCTATAAATAAAATCTATATTGCAGACAATACTTCTTCCAATCAAATTGTTACAATAACTCCAGAAGGAGTATTGGGTCGCTATGAAATTATTAAAGATAATAATGAACTAAATATTGGTGTTTTTGAAAATAAAAAAATTGATTTTTCTGTAATGCGTCCAAATAAAATTTCTTCCATATATTTTTCAAAATATAATCAACTTGTTATTTCTGCTTATAATGATATTCAATCTGAAATTTATTTTTATAAACATAAACCTTTTATTGAACCTGCAATAGATTATTCTCTTCAAAGAGAAGATAGTAGAATTCCTGATATTGTTATATCGGTTAATGATAGTGCCAATATAAACATTCCATGGGTAGATTCTTTGCGTTTTTTAGAGTTTTCTAGCAAATCTTTACTGGATGGGATGTCTTTTAATGCCAATAGTCGATCTCTTTCATGGATTCCCAATGTAAATCAACTGGGATTCAATGAAATATTTTATAATATTTCTTTTAAAGGTTCTGGTAATTTTAATTCAATTGAAGAAGATACCTTAACAAAAATTGTTTTAAATGAAACTATTGTTTCTACCAAAGATTCTATTTTAATTTATGTAAATGATCTTCCTAGCTTGCAAGAAAATCGTTCTGTTTTCAATGTAATTGGTGATGATGATTTTGTTCAAAAGTTTTCTTATATTGATAGAAATGTTGATAGTAAACATACTTTTTACTTTTTAAATGATAGTCTGAATGGTATTTCTGTTGATGATAGTGGGTATGTTCGATGGAAGGTCCCTAATTTTGTTTCAAAACAAATAGATTTTGATCTATGTATTAATGATGGTATTAGCAAAGATACTTTAAAAATTCAATTTAATATTCATCCAAAAATTGATTTTAATATTGAAGATAGCATTTTTATTGCCCATCTTGGAAAACCTTTTTCTCTTTCTTTTTTTCCTGATACCTCATATAAGTTTAATTCTTATAAATATTCTATTCCCAATGCACCTTCTAATATGTTTATTGATAATAATGGTCTTTTTTCTTGGGAGCCCAGTCCATCACAAATAAATTTAAATACCTTTTTTATTTCTATATCTGATGATAAAACTGAATCTAAACAAAGCATTTCTATTTATGTAAATAGTCCTCCGGTTATTTCTTCAAGTCCCCCTGATTTTTTTCATCTTTTAAATAATACTAATTTTGAATTTCGCTTTGATAGTTATGATGCTAATCCTGATGCTTCTTTTGCTTGGAACTTAACTAGCGGTCCTAAGGGTATGAATATTCAACAAAGCGGAACCATTTCATGGGTTCCAGATAAATTAGATTTTGTTCCTTATAGTGTTCAACTGTCTGATGGATATGATTCTACCTCTTATAATGGTCAGCTTTATATAAACTCTGCACCTCAAATTATTTCTTCTCCTGTAGATAAAATCAATCTTGGTGATACTTTATTATATAAGGTAGAAATAAAAGATGATAATAATCTTTCTTTTATGGATCCATTAAAAGAAAACGTTATTTCTTTTAATATGCTATCTTCTCCATCATCTGCAAAATTTAATGATAATATTCTTACTTGGATTCCTACAGATGATGATATTGGTAACAATAATTTTGATTTTTTCATTAGTGATGGCCTAGAGCGCGATTCTCAAAATTTTTCTGTTTTTGTTAATGATATTCCTACAATATTTAATATAGATACTATTTTTGTTGAAATTGATAAGACTTTAAATCATAAAATTTTAATTAATGATTTAAACAATAAAGATATTATTGATATTGATTTAATAAACAATGATTTGGGTGTTTTGATTGCGAATGATACTTTAAAATGGCTGCCTGACTCTTCTTTCATTGGCAACCATCTTTTGAAAATACGAGTGACAGATAGCCATATTAACTTTAATAATGATTTTGATATCGTTTTGTCTGTTTTTTCAAAGCCTGTGTTTTTAAATTCTCCCCCAAAAGATGCATATGTTGGCTTAGATTATATTTATGAACCTAAAGTTAATTTTTTCTCATTAAACAATGGGGATTTAGAGCTAATTGAATCAAGTTCTGATCAAATAAAGCTTACAAATAATAAAATAATTTGGACTCCTTCTTTAGATGATGCAAAAAACGATATACACAAAGTTATTCTAAAAGCTTCTGGCGATAAAAATCGATCTACTTCTATGGAATTTTTTATAAAAGTCTATCAAAATCCAAAAATTAAATAATTAGCATGACAAAACATCAATATGATGAAAGCAGCATAAAGTCTTTAGACTGGAAAGAGCACATTCGACTAAGGCCTGGTATGTATATTGGAAAAACCGGTAATGGTTCTTCTTTTGATGATGGCATTTATGTTTTATTTAAAGAAATTCTAGACAACTCAATTGATGAATATGTAATGGGCTTTGGTAAAACCATTGATATTAAAATTAATTCAGAAAAAGCAACCATTAGAGATTATGGCCGAGGGATTCCCTTGGGGAAATTAATTGATTGTGTTTCTAAAATAAATACTGGTGGGAAATATGACTCTAAAGCTTTTCAAAAGTCTGTTGGGTTAAATGGGGTTGGAACAAAAGCCGTTAATGCCTTATCTGATCTTTTTATTGTGCAATCTATTAGAGATGGAAAATCTAAAATCGTTGAGTTTTCTAAGGGCGATATTTGTGTTGACAATAAAATAGAAAATTCTTCTATTAGAAATGGAACAAAAACCATTTTCAAACCTGATAAAGAAATTTTTTCTAATTATTCATTTCAAAATGATTTTATAATTGATCAAATATGGAATTATGTTTATTTAAATTCTGGACTAACTATTAACTACAATGGAAATAAATATTTTTCTAAAAATGGTTTGCTTGATTTGCTTTCAAACAAAACAAATATTGATAAATTGCAATATCCAATCATTCATTTATCTGGAACGGATCTTGAGGTAGCTATCACGCATTGCAATCAATATGGAGAAGAATATTATTCATTTGTAAACGGACAACACACCACTCAGGGCGGAACACATCTTGCTTCTTTTAGAGAGGCTATTGTTAGGACTGTTCGTGATTTTTTTAACAAGGATTTTGATGCAAATGATATTAGAGCATCTATTGTTGCTTCTATTAGCATTAGAGTACAAAGTCCTGTTTTTGAGTCTCAAACTAAAACAAAGCTTGGTTCTTCAGATATGGGTCCATCAGGACCAACTATTCGTATTTTTATTAATGATTTTATCAAAAAAAACTTAGATGATTTTTTACATAAAAACCCTGATACTGCTTTAAAATTAAAAAATAGAATTTTACAATCTGAAAAAGAGCGCAAAGATATGGCCGGCATAAAAAAACTTGCCAATAAACGCGCAAAAAAAGCAAACCTACACAATAAAAAATTGCGTGATTGTAGATTTCATTTAAACAATATTAAGGCTGATTCTATTTTACGCCAAAACTCTTCTATTTTTATTACTGAAGGAGATTCAGCAAGCGGTTCAATTACCAAGTCTAGAGATGTTGCTTTTCAAGCTGTTTTCAGCTTGCGAGGAAAGCCTTTAAATTCTTTTGGACTAAAGAAAAAAATTGTTTATGAAAACGAAGAATTTAATCTTTTACAACATGCTTTAAATATTGAAAATGGAATAGAAGGTTTAAGATATAACAAAATTATCATAGCTACTGATGCAGATGTCGATGGAATGCATATTCGTCTTTTAATTTTAACTTTTTTTCTTCAATTTTTTCCTGATTTAATTAAGAGAGGGCACGTTTTTATTTTAGATACGCCTCTTTTTAGAATAAGAAATAATAAAAAAACTATATATGCATATAATGATTTAGAAAAAAATCTTGCTATTAAAGAAATTGGAGCTTCTTCAGAAATTACTAGGTTTAAAGGGTTGGGTGAAATTTCTCCCAACGAATTTAAACTCTTTATTGGTGAAAATATTAAACTTGTGCCTGTTTTATCTGGCGGAAATATACCCATTCAAGATACTTTAGAATATTATATGGGAAAAAACACCCAAGAAAGACAAAATTTTATTATTAATAATTTAAAACTAGAGGAAAATTTAGTTTGATAAATCAATCAAATAAGTCTCTTTCTGGTTTATATAAGCATTGGTTTTTAGATTATGCTTCTTATGTTATTTTAGAACGCGCCATTCCCCAACAAATTGATGGCTTAAAGCCCGTTCAAAGAAGAATCTTACACGCAATGAAGGACATGGATGATGGGCGATTTCATAAAGTTGCAAATATAATTGGACAAACTATGCAATTTCATCCTCATGGCGATGCTGCAATTGGAGATGCCCTAATAAATCTTGGACAAAAGGATCTTCTTGTTGAAACTCAGGGAAATTGGGGAGATATCAGAACTGGCGACAAGGCGGCTGCTCCAAGATACATTGAAGCAAAACTATCAAAGTTTGCTCTTGATGTTGCTTTTAATTCTAGTCTTACCAAATGGCAATCTTCTTATGATGGTAGAAAAAAGGAGCCTATTTTTCTGCCAATTAAATTTCCTCTTTTATTAGCACAGGGCGTTGAAGGAATTGCGGTTGGTCTTTCTACAAAAATTATGCCCCATAATTTTATTGAATTAATTAAAGCTTCTATTAATATTTTAAAAAATAAACCTTTCAAAATTCTCCCAGATTTTCAAACGGGCGGGATTGCTGATTTTTCAAATTACAACAATGGAAAACGTGGTGGAAAAATTCGCCTTCGATCTATAATTGAAACCCTTGATAAAAAAACTTTAATTATAAAAAATGTTCCATATACAATCAATTCAAATAATCTTATTGACTCTATTGTTAAGGCAAATGATAGTGGAAAAATTAAAATTAAAAAGGTTGAAGACAACACTGCAGAAAATGTTGAAATTATAGTTCATCTATCTCCTGGTATTTCTCCTCAAGTTACCATTGATGCTCTTTATGCCTTTACAAATTGTGAAATATCTATATCTCCAAATTGCTGCGTGATTGTTAACAATAGGCCAGAATTTATTTCAATAAATGAACTTTTACGCCTTTCTACATCAAATACTGTTGATCTTTTAAAACAAGAGCTTCTTTTGCAAAAAAATAATCTCTTAGAAAAATGGCATTTATGTATTTTAGAAAAGCTTTTTGTAGAAAATAAAATTTATCAAAAAATTGAATCTTGCGAAACCTGGGATTCTGTAATTAATACTATTTCTAATGGCCTAAAGCCTTTTCAAAAAAAATTAAACAGAAAAATTTCTTCTTCAGATATTGAAAAGCTAACTGAGATTAAAATAAAACGAATTTCTAAGTTTGATTCTTTAAAAACTAACAACTTAATTAAAAAGATAGAAGATGACTTAAAAGAAGTAAACTATAATTTATTAAATTTAATTGAATATGCTATTTCCTATTTTAAATTAATTTTAAAAAAACACTCCGCCAACAAAGCTCGCCAAACTA
Organism: uncultured bacterium; assembly: GCA_964439775.1. GTDB lineage: Bacteria > Fidelibacterota > Marinisomatia > SCGC-AAA003-L08. The sequence goes on from CAYTPF010000003.1 coordinate 8,566, forward strand.
CTATTTCTACCTTTGAATCCATTTCTATAAGGCGTGTTGTTGTTGCAAACAAAAAGCTTTATGTAAATAAAAAAGAGGGCTTTATTGGATATGGGCTTAAACAAGATGAATTTATTTCAGACTGTTCTGATATAGACAATGTTATTGTTTTCTTAAAAGATGGAAAATATAAGGTTGTTAAAATAGACTCTAAGGTTTTTGTAGGTAAAAACATTATTCATGCTGCCGTTTGGAAAAAACAAGATAAGCATATGGTTTACAATGTTGTTTATCTAAGTGGAAAGTCTAGAAAGGCTATGGTTAAAAGATTTTCTGTTACTTCTTTAATCAAAGATCGTGAATATGATTTAACTTCAGGCGAACCCAAAAGTCGTGTTTTATATTTTACTGCAAACCCCAATAGTGAGTCTGAAATTGTTTGTATTAATCTAGATTCAAAATCTAAAACAAGAAAAAAGAGTTTTGATTTTGATTTTAATAATATTTTAATAAAGGGTCGATCCTCCAAAGGAAATATTTTATCAAAACACCCTATAAAGAAAATCTTTCAAAAGTCCGTTGGTGAATCTACTTTAGGGGGCAGAGATATTTGGATTGACAAAACAATAGGTCGTTTGAATGCTATAAAGCAGGGTGATTTTTTGGGTAGTTTTAATTCTGATGATTTAATTTTGTCTATATACAATGACGGCTCATATGAAACAACCTCTATAGACTTTTCTAATAGATATAATTTCAACGATATTGTTTCTATTAATAAATTTAATTCAAACACTTCTATTGCCTGCGTATACTATAATGGAAAAAATAAATCATATTATATTAAGCGTTTTGTTGTTGAAACCAATGTTAAAAACAAACGCTATAAATTTATTAGCGATGAGCGTGGCTCTAAATTAATTTTAGTATCACTTGATAAAAATCCAGAACTTAGCTTTAATTATCGAATATCCAATGGTGATAAAAAAACAAAAAAAATCTTAATTAATGATTTTGTTGCAATTAAAGGTTGGAAATCTATTGGAAATAAAATTTCTGGATTTAAAAAGTTAAGTAAATTTTCTATTATAAACATTGTTTCTGAAATAGAAAAAAATAATACCGATGTCTCAGAAAATAAAAAACCTCCTAAAAAAAATGATCAACAAACATTAACTCTCTTTTAATTTTTTAGGATCATCTGTAAAAATTCCTTCTACTCCAATTTTTTTTATATATTGAAATTGTTTTTTTGTGTTAACTGTAAAAACATACATAGGAACCTTCTTTTTTCTACACCATTTTATTATATTTTTGCTTATATAGTTTATATCTACACTAAAGATGTCTGGCTGTATAATATTTGCCCAAAAATATGTTTTTATAAGCCAGTGCACCTCTTCTTTAGTAAACAAATATCCTATCTTAATATTTTTGTTTTGTCTTTTTAAATTAAATAAAACAATTGGATTAAAGCTTGATACTATTGTTTTGTTCTCTATTTTGTGTTTTTTTATAAATTTTAAAACATCTTTTTCTATGTTGTTGTTAAATATTTTTTTTGCTTTTATTTCAATATTTAATATTTTTATTTCTTCAAGTATTGGCTCTAAATCATTTATCGTATTTAATTTGTTATTTTTTTGAATTGTTTGAATTTTTAATAATTTATTATTTGAAATTTTTGAAACCTTATCTTGTAAAAATTCATCATGATGAAGAATTAAATGGCTATCTTTGCTTTTTTGAACATCTATTTCTATTCCATCAACATCAAACTCTATTGCCTTTTTAAATGACAATACAGTGTTTTCTCTTTCATAGCAAGGTGCGCCACGATGACCTAAAATTATTGTTTCTTTTGTATTTGGTTTTATGGTCCTTGGTGTCCATTTATTATTTTGTATTAATAAATATAAACACACTATTAAAAATATTATTATAATCATAATAAAATTTAAAAACTTTGTTTTATATAAAATAATACACGTTTAAAAAATTTTTAAATATGTAATATTTTTATATAATTTTTTGTTAATAACTTGTTAATTTTATAATAATGAATGCTGTTGTTGAAAAGGCTTCTTCTAAAGACTTGTGGAAGCAATGTTTAATTTATATTAAAGAAAAAATTTCTGACCAAGCTTATCAAACCTGGTTTAATGGGACATCTTTATCGTCCTTAACTGATCAAGAGCTTGTCATACAAGTTCCTAACAAATTTCATTTTGAGTGGCTAGAGTCTAAATATCATCTCTTAATTGATGATGCAGTTAAAAGTGTTTTTTCAAAACCTTTAATTGTTAACTATAGCGTTGTTATAAGCGAGAAAAATGTTAAAGATATTCCAAACATAAACGAAAACAAGCCCTTTCTTCCTAAAAACTATCATAATAAATCTTTTCTTAATCGTAGCTATACTTTTGAAAACTATATTGAAGGAAAAGGCAATCAAATGGCCAAGGCTGCTGCTCTTTCTGTTTCAGAAAATCTTGGTAGTTCACCATTTAATCCGCTTTTAATTTATAGTCACACAGGCTTAGGGAAAACTCATTTATTACAATCTATAGGAAATTTTATAACCAGAAAAAACAAAAGCCTAAAAATAACATATCTAACTAGTGAAAAATTTATGCATGACTTTATAAAATCTATACAACAAAACAAAACAACTGATTTTGCCAATTTATATCGAAAATCCGATGTTTTGTTAATTGATGATGTTCAATTTTTTGAAGGAAAAGAGCAAACACAAGAACAGTTTTTTCATTTATTTAACGACCTGCATCAAAAAGGGAAACAAATAGTTCTTACAATGGATAGACATCCAAGCGAACTCGTTGGCATTAAAGAACGACTTGTTTCAAGATTTAAATCTGGACTTGCTGTAGATATTCATCCTCCCGATCTAGAAACGAGAATTGCTATTTTAATGAGAAAAGCAGATCTTGAACACCTTGATATTCCTTTTTCTGTTACTGAGTTTTTGGCTTCAAGCATAAGAGGAAATGTTCGTGATCTAGAGGGTGCGCTTACTAGAATTTTAGCAATATCAACTCTTTCTAAAAAGGATGTGGATCTTGCTTTGGCAAAACAAGTTATTAAAGATATTTTGGGGAATGATGCGTTTAAAGAAATTACAATAAATAGGGTTATTTCTTTTGTTTCTTCTTTTTATAATATCTCTGATCGGCTTATTGTTGGAAAGAGTAGAAAACAAGATGTAGTTCTTGCTCGACAAGTTGCTATGTATCTATCTAGAGAGTTTACTGGAAGCACTTTGGTAAAAATTGGTCTTCACTTTGGAAAAAGAGATCATTCTACTGTTATTCATGCATGCAGTATCGTTGAAAAAAAATTAAAATCCAATATTGCTTTTAAAAATAAAATGAGTAAACTCATTTTTGATATTGAAAACATTAAATAAGAAAGGTAAAAATGTCTAATATTTTTATTATTGATGATGACAAAGAGTTAACAAGTTTATTAAAAGAGTTTTTTTCTTCTTTTAATTTTACGGTTAATGCATCCCACGAACCAGAAGAAGCGCTGTCTTATCTCAAAAAAAACAACCCTGATTTAGTGGTCTTAGATATAATGCTTCCTGGAATGGATGGTCTTCAATTGCTTAGAAAACTTCGTGAATATTCTGCTGTTCCTGTAATAATGTTAACCGCTAGGGGTGAGGTAACAGATAGAATTGTTGGGCTCGAATTGGGCGCAGATGATTACATGCCAAAGCCTTTTGAACCTCGAGAATTATTGGCTCGTGTTCAGTCTATATTAAGAAGAAGCCAATCTCCCTCTTCGATGCTTGATATTATTCAATTTGAAGGTTTGACTGTCAATAAGCTTTCACAAGAGGTTGAGCTTGATGGTCAAATTGTTCACTTATCTACAACGGAGTTTGAGGCTCTTTTGTTATTTGTTGAAAATCCTGGAGAAGTTTTAGACCGAGAATTTTTGGTTGAAAATATTAGGGGCATAACCTGGCAAACCTACGACCGTTCTGTTGATGTTCTTGTTAGCAGACTAAGAAACAAATTGGGTGAAACTCCTATTAATACCAGATTTATAAAAACAATTCATGGTGTTGGATATAAATTTATTGGAGTTCAAAAAAATTAGCTTTTTGTTTAAAAATAATAGAAAAAGTTTGTTTTTTCGCCTCGGGGTAATGGTTTCTGTGTTTGCTGCCGTGCTTATTATAATTATTGGCTTTGTTGTTCAATATTCTTATAGCGATCAAGATACAATTTTAGATGCCCATGAATTTTATTATTACTCCGAAATGATAGACTCTTGGGGCTCCCCTCCTGATACTAACAAGGTTTTGCTTGATATTAAAAATCTGCAGTTAAATGCTTGTATCTTTTTAATAACAGATAAAGATTCTTCAATTTATTGGAAATATCCAAAAACATTTACTCCCTCTGATTATATAAGCTATTCTGATAGCGAATATTTAGGTGATTTTTATGATGTTGATATTCCCCTTTATGTTTCTTTTGGCGATATGAACAATATTATAACAACTTATGCAGAAAATGATAATTTTAGATATTTTCTGTCTATTGATCAAATAGAACCCTCTGCTTTTCAAATTAAATTTATTCCTACATCTTTAATGACTGTTGTCTTTTGTCTTATTTTGTTTTTGTTTATTAAAAACTATCTTCAGCCGATTCGTCTTATTAGAAACAGAATAATAAACCTAGAAAAGGGTGATTTAGACTCTAAAATTAAAGTAATTACAAATGATGAGCTTGGTTCTCTGACCTCTACTATAAATAAAATGATAGACAATATTAAATCCTTGCTTACACAAAAACAACAATTATTATCAGAGGTTAGTCACGAATTAATGTCTCCTCTAACTAGAATGCAGCTTCTAATTGAGCTTCTCCCAGATCACAAAAACAAGCTAAAGCTTAAAAGCGAGATTGTTGGTTTAAGAAATATGATTTCTAATTTACTATTATCTGACAAGCTAGATGCCCCTTATTCAAATCTCAATAAATCTAATGTTAATTTTTCTCATTTTTTAGATAAAATAATTGTTAAATATATTGATCCCGAATCAAGAATTAAAGTATCTGGTATGTTTCCTAACGTTCAAATAAATATAGATCCTATTAAGGTGGATATTGCTATAAAAAATATTATTGATAATGCCTTTAAATACAGTTTCCCAAAAACAGCTATTTCCATTTCTTCAAATATAAACAATGATTTTATAAAAATATTAGTTCATAATTTTGGAGAGCCCATATCAAAAGAAAATTTAAATAAAATAAAAACTCCTTTTTATAGAATTAACAAAGATTCTTCTGCTAAGGGCTTTGGGCTTGGACTTGCAATTACAAATAAAATTCTTTTAGCTCACAATGGAGCCCTGTCAATTAAAAGCTCAAAGGAAGAAGGCTCTCTTTTTACTCTCTCCTTGCCATTGAAATAGCTTTATTTCCTTTGAATTATTAATTAAATCTGTATAAATTTTATTGCTATGGAAAAATCCAGCATAAATAAAACCATTCTGGTTGGTCGACTTGGAAATAACCCTGAAGGTCGATATACGCCTTCTGGCCGTTCATATGCTTCCTTTTCTGTTGCTACTGATGAATATTGGACAGATGCTAACAACAACAGAAAAGAACATACAGAATGGCACAATGTTGTTGCTTGGGACAAACTCTCTGACTTCAGCAATCAATATTTAAAAAAAGGTCAACTAGTATATATTGAGGGTAAAATTCGCACTCGAAGTTGGGAAGACTCTGATGGAAACAAAAAATATAAAACTGAAATTGTTTCTCAACAAATTACCCCATTAGAGTGGAAAAAAACAGACAACAAATAATTTTTTTTGTAACATTTTTTTACATTTTCTTCTATGTTCTTATTGTTTCGCCATACTATATTGTCTTTGAGGATATTATTATGAAAAATATTTTAAAATTATTAACAACATTAATGCTTTTTGCTGCTTTTTCTTTTGGGGCATCAAAAGAATCTGCTGTTTTGTCTGGAGAAGCTGCAATTTCTTTGTCTCCCAATAAAGTGTCAAAGCGAATTGATTTTATTACTAAAACTTTTTCAACTGAAGATGATAATATTGTAAAAAAACGCTCTCATAAAAGAAGACGAAAAGTTAGAAGGCCACGCCAAGGGCGCTAATTTTAAATTAAATAATAATTTAAAAGGCGTTTTTGCGCCTTTTTTTTGTGTGAAAAAAGAAACCTATAAATTAGAAACAGCAGAAAATCAATATTCTGATAGGGAATACAACGTAAACATTTCTTTCCCAGAATTTACTTGTCTGTGTCCAAGAACGGGCCTGCCTGACTTTGCTACAATTTCAATAAACTATATTCCTAGGAATCTGCTAGTTGAACTTAAATCTTTAAAACTTTATTTTTTAAACTATAGAAATATGGGCATTTTTCATGAACATGTAACAAATATGATTTTAGATGATTTTAAATCTGCATGCAATCCGAAAAAAATAACCGTTACTGCCTCTTTTGGAACTCGTGGTGGCATTGATACTATTGTTAAGTCTTCTTGGCCAAATTAATGTTTTTATTAAACTAATTTAAATTAATAAATTATAGCACTGAACTAATTAACTTATTGATATGAAAATAAAAATTACAAATAGCAATAGAAAAAGAAAAAACAAACATGGCTTTTTTAAAAGAATGAAATCTAAAAACGGTCGTGCTATTTTGGCAAGGCGTCGTCGTAAAGGCAGAAAAGTTTTATCTGCTTAAATTTGTTTGAATTTTTCTATATCTAAAAAAAATTTCTCTTCCAATTTATTAGGTTCTTCTGTTTTTATATTTAACGGTATAAAAATTTATTATAAAGAAAGCAATCAAAACAAAATTGGATTTATAGTATCTCGCGCTTTTGGATCAGCTGTTAAAAGAAATCTTTTTAAGCGTCGTTGTCGTTATTTTTTTATTAATAAAAATTCAAATTATTCAAAGAAACTATCAATTGTTGTTCGGCCCATAGACTCTAATCGCTTTTCTTTTGATGTAATTGAAAATTCTTTTAACAAACTTTTTAAAAAACTTTAAATGGAAACTAAACGAAATCTTTTAGCTGTATTTTTAATATCAATTATTATTTTGTTAACCCCTACCTGGCTTTCTTTGTTTTCTCCTGAAAAATTTGATTCTGAGACCATACAAAAAAGCACGGAAAAAACTTATATTGAAAAAAACAAAAAAATACAAAAAAAACCTGCCAATCCTGTTTTATTTAATTCTGATCAAAAATCAATTTATATTGAAACAAACCTATTTAAGGCTACCATTTCAAATCAATCTGGTGGCTCTTTTACCTCGTTTGTTTTAAAAAATTATTTTTCTGGGTTCGATAAAAATCAACTTTTTAATGATTCTATAAATGTGGAATTAATTAATGAAAATAATTTTTCTGATTGTATGCCTTGTATTATTCACAAAGATGGATATTCTAGCGATATTGCAATGTTCAATCAATATTTTTCTTATAGTGGTCCCGATTCTCTTTTTCTAAGTAGTGACGATGAGGCGGTGCTTTCTTTTTATTTAAAGCTTGGATCCTCAGAATCAATTATCAAAACAATTACAATTTCTGGAAATTCTTATTTTTCTAATCATTCCTATCAATTTGATGGCGTGGATTTTAATTATGCTGATTCTTTTGAGCTTGCCTGGGTTGGCGGTCTCCTTCCAACAGAAAAACTTGAAAATGAGGATATTCAAAACGCCTCTTTTGTTGCTCGCCTAGGAGATGAATATGAAAAATTTTATTATACAAATGCTGATAAAGTAGAATATAATTCTGTTTCTGGGCAAACCTCCTGGGTTGGAATAAAAAACAAATATTTTTTCTTGTCGCTTTTACCCGATCGCAATGGAAATTCTGCCTCTCATTCATATGAAAATTTTTCTTTTTCTAACAGAAAAATTACCCCTTTATATAATGCCTATGTATCTTTTCCTGCAAATAATGACTTTTCCATTTCAACAAAATTATTTTTAGGTCCTTTAGATTACAATACTTTATCAAAAGAAAATGTTGGTCTTGAAAATGCTATTAGTTTTGGCTGGACAATAATTCACCCTTTTTCCAAAGGAATTTTATTTGTTTTAACTTTTTTTAAAAAATATATTAATAATTATGGCTTAGTTTTAATTTTATTTGCTTTTATGATAAGAATAATTACTGGACCATTAACAAAAAAAGCTGCCATCTCTTCTCAGAAAATGCAGAAAATTCAACCTCTCATAAAAAAAGTTCAAAAAAAATATGCAGGAAACCCTCAAAAACTAAATGCTGAAACAATTTCTCTTTATAAAAAACACGGGGTTAATCCTCTTGGTGGCTGTCTTCCTGTTCTAATTCAAATGCCTCTATTGTTTGCTTTGTTCCTTGTTTTTAGAACTACTATTGAATTTAGGGGTGCCGGCTTTCTATTTTGGATAACTGACCTTTCTCAGCCAGACTCTGTTTTTGATTTGCCTTTTTCAATTCCTCTTTATGGTTCTTCTGTCTGCATTTTGCCTCTTTTAATGTCTATAACTATGTTTATACAACAATCATATACAATGTCTTCATCTGTCGATAAAAGTCAAAAAATTATGATGCAATCTATGTCTGTTGTGTTCTTCTTAATTTTTAATAGTTTTCCATCTGGCTTAAATTTATACTATACTGTTAGTAATGTTTTAAATATTTTTCAACAACGAACGATTAAACAAAATTTAAATAACTAATCTTTTTCTTTGGAAAGTTTAAATAACAGGACAACAATTGCTGCTATTGCAACTCCTCCTGGAACAGGAGCAATTGCAATAATTCGTCTTTCTGGACCATGCCTTAAAAAAATTATTTTTTCTGTTTCCAAAAAGTCAAACCTTTCTCCTAGACAATCAACACTTTCAAATATATATAACCCTAAAACAAACAAACTATTAGATAAATGTATAATTACTTTTTTTAATGCTCCAAAAAGCTTTACAGGAGAAGATGTCTTGGAAATTAATTGTCATGGTGGAAATCTTATTCCACAATTAATTCTTGAATCTTTGTTTGCTATTGGCGTTAAAAAGGCCGCACCAGGAGAGTTTTCATATAGAGCCTTTTTAAATAATAAAATAGATTTAATACAAGCAGAATCAATTTCTGCTTTAATCTCATCTGAAACAGATTTAAATCACGAAGTTTCATTAAAAAATTTAAATGGTTTTTTTTCTAGCACTGTTAATTCTATTTCTGATACAATAAAAACACTATTAACCATTCTAGAAAATGAATTAAATTTTAGTGAAAATGATATTAGTTTTACTTCCAAAAAATCAATATTAAACAATTTAAACTCTATATGTAATGATTTAACTAAGCTTAATAACACCTCGTTATTTGGTAAAGTTATCAGCTCTGGTTATAAAATAGTTTTGCTGGGAAAGCCCAATGCCGGCAAATCTAGTCTTTTTAATCATCTTCTTGGAAAAGATCGGGCTATTGTTTCTGATATAGCGGGTACAACAAGAGATACAATTGAAGGACGCTCAGAAATTTCTGGTATTCCTGTATGTTTTGTTGATACAGCGGGATATTGGGAAAGTTCTGATTTTTTAGAGTCTCTTGGTATAGAAAAAACTATAAAAGAAATAAATGATGCTGATTTTGTTTTGTTCGTTGATGAAACAGACCCAACTGCTCAATTTAAAAATTTTAATATAAATATTAATAAAAATAAATTAATTTACATTTTAAGCAAACAAGACAATGCTTCAAAACCTCCCCCCAATAGTTCTATTATTTCTATTTCTATTAAAACTGGCCATGGAATTAATGACCTTTTTAATAAACTTTCCTCTCTTATTTCCACAAATATTCCCGATGGACCCATAATAACTTCTGCTAGACAAAAAAATGTTATTTCTTCGTCTTTAAAAACTATAAAATCCTGTATAAAATTAACAGAAAATAATTATGAAACAGATATTTTGGTTGCAGAAATACAAGAGGTTTCATACAAAATAGAATCTTTAATTGGCAAAGTTTATTCAAAAGAAATTGTTAATAATATTTTTAAATCTTTTTGTGTTGGAAAATGAATAAAAACAAAACTATCATTATTGTAGGAGGAGGACATGCTGGAATAGAGGCATCGCACGCCTGTTTAAATATGGGCCTTAAGGTTCTTCTCTTTGTTTTAGATCCTCTTGCAATTGGAAGGATGTCTTGCAATCCTTCTATTGGTGGTCTTGCAAAGGGACATCTGGTTAAAGAAATTGATGCCCTGGGTGGTATTATGGGATATGCTGCTGACTACTCTTGTCTTCAGTTTAAAACTTTAAACAAATCAAAAGGTCGAGCGGTTTGGGGTCCTAGGGCTCAGGTTGACAAAGTCAAATACTCAGCCTTTGTTTCTTCAGCAATAACAAACCATAAAAACATAACCATTATCAACGAAGAAGTTGTTGATATTGTTGTTAACAAAAACAAAGCAACTTCTGTTTTGACAAAAAATAAAAACTCCTATTCAGGAGACTCTATTATAATTACAACCGGAACTTTTCTTAGTGGAATAATTCATATTGGAAATGAAAATTTTAGAGCTGGCCGATTAGGAGAAAAACCTTCTTTTGGGCTAACTGATTCTATAGTTTCTCTTGGCTTTGAAACCGGGCGACTTAAAACAGGAACCCCTCCTCGTGCCGATTCAAACTCAATAAACTGGAAAAAGCTTGAACCTTCTTATGGAGACAACAATCCTTTTCCTTTTTCTTATAAATCTAAGCGCCCCTATAGCCATCCAAACATTCCCTCTTTTATTGCCCACACCAACACGTTTGTTCATGATATGTTAAAAGCCAATCTAGACAAGTCTCCTATGTATTCAGGGAAAATCCGTGGTGTTGGCCCAAGATACTGTCCAAGCGTTGAGGATAAAATTGTACGCTTTGAAGATAAAAACAAACATCAACTATATTTAGAACCTGAATGGAAAAACTCTAATCAAATTTATATAAATGGATTTTCAACCAGCATGCCCAAAAAAATTCAACTTGACGCTCTTAGATCTATCAAAGGTCTTGAAAAAATAAAACTAATAAGACCAGGGTATGCAATTGAATATGATTATTTTCCAACCAGACAACTAAAAGCTACCCTTGAAACAAAAGAAATATCTAATTTATATTTTGCCGGACAGGTTAATGGAACCTCTGGATATGAAGAAGCTGCGGCTCAAGGGCTTATTGCTGGAATAAACGCTGCGCTTAAAACAAAAAACCTTGACCCTTTTCACATAAAAAGAAACATGGGATATATTGGAGTTTTAATTGACGACCTTATAACATCATCAATTAACGAACCTTACAGAATGTTTACAAGCTCTGCAGAATACAGACTTTCCCTAAGGGCCGACACCGCCCCTCTAAGACTAACAGAACTAGGACACAGAGCAGGAACAGTTTCAAAAAAACAACTAAATCAATTTTTAAAGTCAAAAAAATCAATTTTAAAAATTGAGAAAACCCTTAAATCTTCAAAGATTCTCAGAAACAATGAAAAACTGTTGGCCTCTAAATTTTTATGTAGACCAGAGGTTTCTATAAAAGATCTGTTTGCTGACTTTTCTTTTCTATCTAAAAACTCTAAAGAAGATCTTTTTACTGCAGAAACAAACATAAAATATGAGGGCTATGTTTCACGTGAAACATCTAGAGCAAAAACAATGCTTCAAAATGAAAAATCCTCAATACCTTCAAATATAAAATTTCACTCAATTAACGGGCTTTCTTCTGAGGCAAAAGAAAAGCTTTCTTTGGTTAGGCCCGAAAACATTGGACAGGCCTCTAGAATAGGCGGGGTTAAGCCTTCTGATATTATGGTTTTAGATATCTTTCTAAAACAACAGTCATTTGTTTCACGTGAAACATAATAACATAAAGTCATTTATTAAAGAGCTTTCTAAAAAAATAGACAGCTCCAAGTCAAACAAAAAGGGCCTTCTTTTAAAAAACTTTCACCCCTCGTTGATTTTTTTAATGGCTGACGCCTCTAAACATAAATATATATTTTATTTTAAAGACGGCACCTTAGATTCTTTTTCTTATATATTTAGCAATATGGTTGACGAGGGGAAAATGGCTGTTTTGCCTTTTGTTAATAATGATTACATTCCAGAGGGATTTGGGCCAAACAAAACACTTGAAAATTTTGGAGGTTTTTTTTCTAGCATATCTAACTTTAATTTTCGTTATATTTTGTCAGAGGCCTCTGTTGAGAACATAGAAATTAGCAAACAAAGTCTTGAGAACGCTCCTTTGGAAATTTCCGCTCATGCCGATATGAATGTTGCTATTGATTGGGTTGTTCGAAACAATTACACAAAAACCCCTCTAGTTGTTTCTGAGGGAGAATACAGTGTAAGGGGAGGCATATTAGATGTTTTTTCTTATGGGCTCAACAGGCCTGTTAGAATTAATTTTCTAGAAAACACACCTGTATTATCTTTTTTTGATGTTGATACACAACTATCTACAAAAAACATCTCTGAATATATCCTCCAATCTAATATTGCAAAAACTGAAAAAACTCCCATTAAAAATATTTTATCAAAAAACTATATTTCTGTTTATATAGATGGAAATAATGCTTTTTTTGTTAATAAAAATTATACTGATGAAATTTTATCTCCTCTTAAATACGTTTCTTTTGATTATTTTAATAATCATAGGTCTGGTGCGCTTGTTAGCCCTAAGCCGCATTTAAATGGTTTTTCTATTTTTTTAAACAAGGAGTTTTGGGTTCCTGAAAACTTTCTAATAAGCCACCAAAAAGAGAATCATTCGCTGTTATCAATTGAAAATTTTAATGTAGGTGATTTTTTTGTTCACAAAACATTTGGGGTTGGTGTTTTTTATGGTTTAAAAAACAGCCTAGATGGATTTACAGAACAGCTTGTTTTAAAATATAAAAACTCTGAATTTGTTAATATCTCTGTTGAAAACATGGGAGATGTTTCTTTTTTTGCTCCTAAGTATGAAGAGGGGGTTTTGGTTGATAGTATTTCAGGAAAGGGTTCTTGGGGTAAAAAAATAAACTCTCTAAAGTCTCAACTTGATATTGTTGTTGATTCTATACTGTTGTCTATGACCAAAAAATCCAAAATGTTTCGACAACCCTATTTTACTAATGAAGAAGATCTTTTATCTTTCTTAAAAGAGTTTCCATATAAAGACACGCGAGACCAAAAAAAATCTTGGATTTCTATTTTGAAAGATTTAAAATCAACAAGGCCAATGAACAGGCTGCTTTGTGGAGATGTTGGTTTTGGAAAAACTGAAATTGCCATGAGGGCTGCCTTTGTCGTTTCTTTTTCTAAGCAAGTGGTTGTTTTGGCTCCCACAACAATTTTGTCTTTACAAATTTATAACTCTTTTGTTTCAAGGTTTAAAAATTTTCCTCAAAATATTTGTTTACTAAACAGGCTAATTAAAAACAAAGAAAAACTACAAATATATAATAAAATTTCATCTGGTTCTGTTGATATTGTTGTTGGAACCCACGCTGTATTGTCTGATAAAATTTTGTTTAAAAATCTTGGGTTAGTTATAATAGATGAGGAGCATCGTTTTGGCGTAAAACAAAAAGAAAAAATTTCTTCACTTTCATATGATGTTGACACTCTTTTGATGTCGGCCACCCCAATTCCCAGATCGCTACAACAATCTTTTTCTGGTTTTAAAAACCTTTCTTTAATAAAATCCGCCCCTAGAGATAGAAAGCCTATTAAAACTAAAGTTCTATACTCTAACAACGCTGTTTTAAATAAATATATATTAGCAGAACATTTGCGTGGAGGTCAAACATATATTGTTTATAACAATGTTGATAATATTGAAAATTATTCTAAAAAAATTCAAAATTTATTTCCTCACTTGGTTATATCTTTTATTCATGGCCAGCTTTCTTCTTTGTTAATAGAAAAAACCCTTTCTGCTTTTATTGAAGGAAAAATCAATATTCTTATATGTTCTACAATAATTGAGGCTGGACTTGATGTTCCAAATACAAACACTATTTTGATTGAAAACTCTCATTTACTTGGTCTTGCACAACTATATCAACTAAGAGGACGAGTAGGAAGGTCTTTTAAGCAAGCATTTGCTATTTTATTAGTTCCCCGTTCTCCTCTTTCTAATTTATCTAAGCGTCGCCTTAAAACAATAGAAAAACACAATGCCTTAGGATCTGGATATGAAGTTGCAAAGAAAGATCTTTCCATTCGTGGCTCTGGTTCCTTGTTTGGCTATTCACAAAGCGGCTCTTTTTCTTATGTTGGAAAAGAACTTTATTCTCAGCTATTAAATGAATCTATCAAAAAAAACTCTCCAAAATCTTCTATTAATGGTCTTTTGCTTTCGGATGTTTCTGTAAATATTTATAAAAACCTTCAAATTGAAGAATCTTTTATATCAAATCAATATTTTCGCTTTGATATATATAAAAAAATTTTTTCTGCTCATTCTTTATCTGTGTTGTCAAAAATTGAGGCAGAAATTATTGATAGATTTGGTTTTGTCTCTGATGGCCTTTTCTGTTTATTTAATACTCAAAAAATTCGTATTTTATGTTCATCGTTAGGAATAAAAAATATTGTTTTAAATTCTTCTATGATATTAAGAATTGTATTTACAGATAAAACTAAAAAACTAGACTCTGTCTTTGAAAAATCTAATAAGTATTTTTCTTCTTCTGGTCTTTCTTTTAAGTTTAATAATTCTATAGAAAATTCTTTAATTTTAGAGGCTAATTTTTTAAGCAATTTAAATATTTTTAATTTTTTAAATTCTTTTTTAAATAAACTATTATAATAATTTTGGGTTTTTATGTTACTTCGTTTTCTTTTTATTTTATTTTTTTCTTTTTCTTTTTCTTCTCTAGCATACAAAATAAATAATTCTGATTTTACTGAAGAATCTTTTTATTCTTTTGTTTCTAAGTCTGAGTGGGATGCTCTTCCTTCAAAACAAAAAAAGGATTTATTAAAAGATTATATATATAAAAAACTGGTTTTTTTAGAAACATCTACAAATGGTTTTCTAGATGATCCTTATTTTTCAAGAAAATTAAAAAACAGACTTGATCAGTTTTTAATTAATGTTGCTTATGATTTATATGTTGCATATCCTTTGGTTGACTCGGTTCTCTATCAGAAAACTTTAAAAAATTTAAAAACTGATATTAATGTTAGCCATCTATTGTTTGGATATAAGGGCTGTCGACTTCCTATCCCTTTTAACAGAACCAAAGAAAATACTGAAGCCTATGCAAATAATATTTATAAAGAACTGGTTGCTGGAGCAAGTTTTGATGAATATGTTTTAAAATATTCTGATGATCCTAGTGCAAAAAAAAATAATGGCAATATTGGATGGTTGTCTTGGGGAAGAACTGTTCCTGAATTTCAATCTGTTGCATTTTCTTTAGATGTTAATTCTATTTCTAAGCCAATTTTAACAGACTTTGGTTTTCATATTATAAGATTAGAAGAAAAAAGAAACTCTCAAGCTTCTCTACTTGATTCTTTGTCATATATTGCTCTATGCACAGAAAAAGCTATTTCTGGCGTTCCTTTAGATAAAAAACGTCTTGCTGCTGAAAAATATGATTTAAAAACTGTTGTTGAAAGCGGTTTAGTTTTTAACAATAAATCTTTATTAACTATTTATGAACACATAGTAAAAGAAAATAAAAAAAATCGCATTGTTGCTAGTGGTAAAAAAAATCTTATTAAAATTTTATCGTCTATCGAATCTTCTGGTGTTGTTTGTGTTTTTGAAAAAAAGGGCTATGGGGTAAAATGGTTTGCAAACCATTTTAGTCGTCTTCCTTCTACTAGAATACCTTCAATTGAATCTGTAGAAGATTTAAAAAAATCTTTTAAACTTGCTGTTTTGCAACAACTTAGTTTAAATAAAATTTATTCAGACTTAAACAAATTTGATTATTTGTTGGGTCCTAAAACAGAAAAAATTTCTGAAAATTTGATTTATGATTCATTTCTAAAATATACTATTAATAATCTAGAAAACATTAGCGACATTGAAATTAAAAACTATTATGAAGAAAATAAAGACTCTTCTTATGTTGAGTTTGATCTTGTAGAAATAAGAGAAATTAAAACTCTAAACAAATCTCTTTCCGACAGTCTTTATTCTTTACTTCTTTCTGGGTCTTCTTTTTTAGATATAGCTAGCTCTTTTAGTTTAACAAACCCTAGAAATTCTGGTTTAATTGAGCCTTTTACTAAAAACAGATATGGCCCAATGGGAAAAGCCGCTTTTAATTTAACTCCTGGGTCTTTTTCAAACCAAATTGAAAATCTTGATGGTACTTGGTCGATCGTTTTTCTTGAAAAATTTATAGACAAACAGTTTGTTCCTTTAAAAAGAGTTGAAAATAAAATCAAAAGTTTGTTAAAAAAAGAACAACAGGAAAATATAAAAAATTCTTTATATGATAGTTTGTTTGTAAAATATTCTGTTTGGATAAACCCTGATTTTTTAATTTTAGATAATTAAATGAAATTTATTTTTTATATTCTTTTTTGTTCTTTTCTTTTTTCTAAAGAATCAGCAGATGGTATTGTTGCTGTTGTAGGAAACCATTCTATATCTAAAAGCGCTGTTTTGCAATCTGCTCAAATGTTCTTACTTCAACAAGGAAAACAATCTTTTTCATCTCAACAAGAACTAGACTTCTTATTAAAAGAAAGCTTGGAAAGCTTAATAAACCAACGTGTTTTGTTTGAAAAAGCAAAACAAGACACAGAAATTGTAGTTACTAATGAAGAGGTTTCTGAATATATAGAAAACCATATAAATAATTTAATATTACAACAAGGCTCTAAAGAAAATTTAGAAGTTGCTTTGGGACAATCTATAAGCTCTTTTAAAAAAGAATCATGGGATGATGTTTATAAACTAATAACAACAGAAAGGTTTCAACAGAAAATTTTATCTTCTTTAAATGTTTCTATAAAAGATGTTAAAGAATTTTATAATATAAAAAAAGATTCTCTCCCAATCATTCCAAAACAATTTAAATATTCTATAATAGATATACCTATAGAGGCTGGTGAAAAAGTAATGCAAAATACTTTTAATTTTTTAAAATCCTTAAAAGATTCTATTAAGATATTTTCTTTTGAAGAAATGGCAAAAAAATACTCTGAAGATCCAGGTTCTTCAATAAATGGGGGAGATTTAGGTTATATACAGAGAGGTACATTAGTAAAAGAATACGAAAAAACAGCCTTTCAGTTAGATGTTGGAGAAATAAGCGATCCTATTTTAACTCCTTTTGGTTATCACTTAATATTGCTCGTAGATAAAAAGGGAGAAAAAATACACACTAAACATATTTTAAAATCCATAAAGCCAGGAAAGGAAGATAAACTTTCTGCACAAAAAAAACTTAAAAATATATTTTCTTATCTTGAAAAAAACCCTTCTAGCTTTGACTCTATAGCTATTAATTTTTCAAATAAAGATAATAATTTATCTAATGTATATAAAATAAATTACATAAACGAAATTGAAGAATATATAGTAAATGAATTAGAAACTATGAAAGAAAATTCAATTTCTTTACCTATAGAAAAAGAAGACAGATATCAACTCATAAAGCTTTACATAAAGAAAGAAGAAGAAAATCCAAGTTTAATAAATTCTTGGACTTTATTGAAAAACTTAACTTATCAAGAAAAAGTTATTAAAGAATTAGAAAAATTATTAAATGTTTATAAAAAAGATATTTACATAAAATATTACAATTAAGAAAAAAATGTTAAAAAAACACTTATTAAATATTATTATCAACAAAGTTTTGAACAATTATTTTCTGATATAAAATTTATTATAAAAACATAATTAACAATTAAAATAAAAAAATTAAATTAAGGAATATATGAATATATTATTAAATAAAAACGATCTTCAAATAGCATTACAATCTTTAATAAAAATAACTCCTTCTAGAACAACTTTGCCAATTTTGCATTCAGTTTTATTTGAATCTGTTGAAAATTCATTAATAATTAGAGGGACGGATTTAGAAGTTTCTATGAAAATATCTTTAAATACTTCTTTTAATAAATTTAATCCTTTTGTTATATCATTAAAAAAGTTAAATGAAATAATAAATGAAATTAAAGATGAAGAAATAAATATAGAAATTAACGATAAGCAAATAAATATAAAAACATCATTAGGAACTTATTCTTTGATGAGCAAAAACCCTGAAGAATTTCCTTCTTGGACAGAAACAAAAAAAGAAAAATCAATAAACTTTGAAAAAGAAGAATTAAATGATATTATAAGCAAAACATTATATGCTGTTAGTAAAGATGAAATTAAGCCAGCGCTGCAAGGAGTTTTATTTGATAATAGAGATAATAAATTAAACATAGTAGCAACAGATGGAGCAAAGCTAGTTAAAATTGATTTTAAGGGTGAAAATTCTTTAGAAAAAGATATAATAATACCAACAAAATTTTTATCCATAATAAAATCTTGTTTAAAAAAAGAAAATAAAATTTTTATTAGCGACAATCATGTAAGCATAGAATTAGAAAATATGGAAATTTCATCAAGACTTATAAATCAAAAATTTCCAGACTATTCAAGTGTAATTCCTATGGATAATGATAAAAGAGTTAGAATAAATAAAGAGAGTTTTTATTCTTCAGTAAAAAGAGTTTCTATTTTTTCGAATAGATCAACAAATCAAATTAATTTAAATTTTAATGAAAATAAATTAACAATATCAACAAGTGACCCAGAAAATATATCTTCCGGAACAGAAACAATTGAATGTGATTATACAGGAGAAGAAATAAGCATAGGATTTAATGGAGATTATTTAAAAGAAACAATAAAGAACCAGAAAGAAGAAACTATAGAATTTTCTATGAAATCTTCAGTAAGTGCAACACTTTTTAAAGGCAATAAAAATAATACAAGCGAAACGTTGTCATTATTGATGCCAATACGAATAAGTGAATAATTTTGGATAATATAAAAAAACTAATAAATAGATTTTTTATAATTAATGAAAAAGAAAAGCCAGAAAGAGAATATGAAATATATAATGCGTGGAAAAAAACTGTTGAAGAAAAAATATTTTTAAACTCAGAAATTATAAAAACAGAAAAACAAAAAATATACATAAAAGCAAAAAATCCAATTTTAAGAAATGAAATTAGTTTTAAAAAAAATAATATTCTAAAACTAATAAATAAAAAAATAAAAACTACAAAAATAAAAGAAATTATAATAAGATGACACAAAAACAAAAAACAGAATATACAGCAGAAAAAATAACAGTATTAAAAGGGTTAGAAGCAGTAAGAAAGCGTCCAGCAATGTATATTGGTGATATTGGCCAAAAAGGATTACACCATTTGGTTTGGGAGGTTGTTGATAATTGTATAGATGAAACGTTGGCGGGATATTGTTCAAAAATAATAGTAACCTTAATGAAAGATGGATGGGTTTCTGTAGAAGATAACGGAAGAGGAATTCCAGTAGATATACATAAAGAAGAAGGAAAGTCTGCATTAGAAGTTGTTATGACTGTATTGCATGCTGGTGGAAAATTTGATAAAAGTACTTATAAGGTTTCTGGGGGGTTGCATGGTGTGGGTGTTTCAGTTGTAAACGCTTTGTCGAAAGAATGCGAAGTAGAAGTTTGTAGGGATGGAAAAAAACATAAACAAAAATATAAAATTGGACAGACAAACGGACCCGTTGATGTAATAGGAAAAACTGAAAAAACAGGAACAAAAATTTCTTTTTTGCCTGATTATGATATTTTTGTTGGAACAAAATACGAAATAAAAACTGTTGATAATAGGCTTAGAGAACTTGCATATCTTAACGAAGGATTAGAAATTATTATAAAAGATGAAAGAACTAAAAAAATAGAAGAAATAGTTCATCATTATGAAGGAGGATTAGGAGAGTTTGTAAAATATCTAGATGAGGGACATAAACAACTTTTTGAAGAACCTATTTCAATAAAAGGCGAAAAAGATGGAGTTCCAGTAGAGATGTCTTTAATATATAATGAATCTTATACAGAAAACTTATTAACATTTGTTAATAATATTAATACTATTGAAGGGGGAACGCATTTATCAGGATTTAGAACGGCCCTAACAAGATCTTTAAATAAATATGCACAAAATAATAAATTGTTAAAACCAGTAAAAGGAAAAACATTTACACTTTCTGGAGAAGATTCAAGAGAGGGACTTACAGGAGTTTTATCTATTAAGGTTCCTGAACCACAATTTGAAGGTCAAACAAAAAC
>CAYTPF010000004.1:0-26961 GCA_964439775.1 uncultured bacterium
TGCAGATGGAGAACAAAAAGAAATTCCTAAAACCAACATAACAAATATTCTTATCAATGAATCAGGAAAAGTTTTATTAGATGATATTCCCACTTTAATTAAAGATATTAAAGGTATTGCAGAAAAGAAAATGGCTGTAAACGACAAAATGATTTTTTCAGTTCAATCTCACTCTAAAACAAAATATTCACATTATTTAAAAGTTTTAGATCAATTAAAAATGGCAAAGGCAACTAGAATTTCTATTGCTAACCCAGATATGTAATTATATGAATATAGAAAGAAAAACACAAAATAAAGCAGAAATTTCAACCTCATCTATGCCTGATATTATATTTATGTTATTAATATTTTTTATGGTAACAACAGTGATGAGAGAATTTGATGGTTTGAATGTTTTAATGCCTCGTGCTAAGATGATCGAGAAATTAGAAAGCAAAAGACATACTACATATATTTGGGCAACAAAAGATGGTTTACTATCTGTTGACGATAGAATTATTAGTTCTAATTTGCTAAGCACTGTAATGTACAAAAAAATATCTAAAGACCCAAAAATTACTGTATCCTTAAAATCTGATCAAGATACTAAAATGAAATTAATATCTGAAATTCATACAGAATTAAGAAAAGCTCAAGCATTAAAATTAAGTTATTCTGCCTTAACTGAAACAAACTAATGAATAGAAAAGATCCATTATTAATAACCTATCCTACCAGAATTAGAGAAATAACAATTTATGTTGTTTTAGGGTTAACTCTAGTTTTTTATTTTTTCCCTAGATTTTTAGAAGAAGGAACTGTAACAGAATATTCAATCACTGAAGAAATTGAAACCTTTGATATACCTCAAACTCAACAAATAAAATTACCTGAGCCTCCACCTAGGCCATCAATACCTATAGCTTCAGATGATGAATTTTTAGATGAAGACATTACAATTGAGGAGACAGATTTTGACGATTTCGAAGAGTGGGATGCCCCGCCACCCCCACCCTCATCAGGACCAATGGTACAATTTATAGCATATGATAAACCCCCTCAACCTAGAACTTCTATAAGGCCAATTTATCCAGAAATTGCAAGAGAGGCAGGAATAGAGGGAACTGTACAAGTTCAATTCTATGTTTATAAAAGTGGGTATGTTGCCCAATCTCCTGATTCAATTTGGACATTAAGAGGAATTCCTAATACTGGTTTGGATGAAGCTGCTATAGAGGCTATTAAAAAAACTCGCTGGAAACCTGCGAAGCAAAGAGATAAAAAAGTAGGCGTTTGGATCGCAGTTCCTATTAATTTTAAATTAACTTCAGGTTAATTATCAAATTAAGTATTCGCTTTAATATATTCCTTATTCATTGTTTCTATATTGCTAACTGAAATTTCTTTTGGACATTCAGCTTCACAAGCTCCTGTATTTGTACAGTGACCAAAGCCTTCTTTTTCCATAGCTTCAACCATACTGATTACTCTTTGTTTTTTTTCTGGATATCCTTGTGGAAGAATTGCTAATTGCGCAATTTTTGCTGATACAAATAATGATGCTGATGCATTTTTACATGCCGCTACACATGCACCACAACCTATACAAGCTGCTGCATCAAATGCAAGTTTTGCATCCTTTTGTGGTATTAAAATAGCATTACCATCTGGTGCACTTCCAGTATTAACAGATACATAGCCCCCAGATTGTATAATTCTATCAAATGCACTTCTATCTACTACTAAATCTTTAATAATTGGAAATGATTTTGCTCTCCAA
The DNA here is from genome assembly GCA_964439775.1 of uncultured bacterium. GTDB lineage: Bacteria > Fidelibacterota > Marinisomatia > SCGC-AAA003-L08. The sequence continues at coordinate 1,763 of CAYTPF010000004.1, forward strand.
GGTTCAACAAATATTTCATCTCCATCTTTGAAATTAAATAAATGTAATTGACAGGATGTTGTAGCTTTTTGTGGACCATGCGGCTTACCATTAATAACCATTGAACATGTTCCACAAATTCCTTCTCTACAATCATGATCAAATGCTACCGGGGAGGTTTTCTTATTTATTAAATCTTCATTTAAAACATCCATCATTTCTAAAAATGACATGTGTGGATTTAAATCAGACAATTCATATTTTACAAAGGATCCTGTATCTCCATTAGATTTTTGTCTCCATACATTTACGGTTAAACTTATATTTTTCATTATTTGTAACTTCTTTGTGTTAGTTTTACATTTTCATACTTCAATTCTTCTTTATTTAACTTGGGATCATTATTTTTTCCATCATATTTCCAAGCCGAAACAAAAGCAAAATCCTCATCATTTCTCAAGGCTTCTCCATCTTCACTTTGATACTCTTTCCTAAAGTGTCCACCACAAGACTCTTCTCTTGTTAATGCATCATGTATCATAACTTCTCCTAATCCAATAAAATCTTCTACTCTACCTGCTTTTTCTAGCTCTAAGTTCAGCTCTCTTTGATCACCTGGTACAAAAACATCTTTTTCAAATTCTTTTTTTAAATCTTTTATCTTTGATAATGCTTTTTCTAAATCTTTTTTATTTCTTTCCATACCACAATTATTCCACATAATATCACCAAGTTTTTTATGTAAACTTTCTACAGTTTGGTTTCCATCATTAGATATAAAACTTGATAGCCTATCTTTGGCTTCTTTTTCTGCTTTTAAAAACTCTTCATGATTCAAATCTATTTGTCCAGAACCAATCTCTTTAGAAAGATATGGTCCTATTGTATATGGCAAAACAAAATATCCATCTGCAAGTCCCTGCATTAAAGCTGATGCACCTAATCTATTGGCACCATGGTCAGAAAAATTGCATTCTCCTATTGCAAATAATCCTGGTATTGTTGTCATCAGGTTATAATCAACCCATAAACCTCCCATAGTATAATGAACTGCTGGATAAATTTTCATTGGAGTTTTATAAGGGTTATCATCTGTTATTTTTTGATACATATCAAAGAGGTTGCCATATTTAGCTCTTACTGTTTCTTCTCCAAACTCTTTTATTGCATCTCTAAAATCTAAATATACCGCCTGTCCTGTTTCACCGATTCCATATCCTGCATCACATCTTTCTTTCGCTGCCCTTGAAGCTATATCTCGTGGTACTAAATTTCCAAAAGCTGGATATCTTCTTTCTAAATAATAATCTCTTTCTTCTTCAGGAATATCATTAGGATTTCTTTTTTCATTTTTATCTTTTGGCACCCAAATTCTTCCATCGTTTCTTAAAGATTCAGACATTAAAGTTAATTTTGATTGATATTTACCTGAAACAGGAATACAGGTAGGATGTATTTGTGTAAAACAGGGGTTCGCTATTGCTGCGCCTTTTTTATATGCTTTCCATATAGCTGTTACATTGCTTCCCATTGCATTGGTTGATAAATAAAAAACATTTCCATATCCACCTGTTGCCAATACAACAGCATTTGCACCAAATTTTTCTATTTCTCCTGTAATCAAATTTCTTGTAATTATACCTTTGGCTTTTTTATCAATAAGCACTAAGTCTATCATTTCATGCTTAGTAAACATTTGAACCTGCCCCTTATCAATTTGACGGCTCAATGCACTATAAGCACCCAATAATAACTGTTGTCCTGTTTGACCTCTAGCATAAAATGTTCTTGAAACTTGAACACCTCCAAAAGACCTATTGTCTAATGTACCACCATATTCTCTTGCAAAGGGAACGCCTTGTGCAACACATTGATCGATTATGTTGCCACTAACTTCTGCCAATCTATACACATTTGCTTCTCGAGATCTATAATCTCCTCCTTTTATTGTATCATAAAACAACCTATATATGCTGTCTCCATCATTTTGATAATTTTTTGCTGCATTAATACCCCCTTGTGCTGCTATTGAGTGAGCTCTTCTTGGACTATCTTGGAAACAAAAACATTTAACGTTATAACCCATTTCTGCCAATGATGATGCTGCAGAAGCTCCTGCCAACCCAGAACCCACAATTATAACTTCTAACTTTTTTTTATTTGCAGGGCTAACCAATGGAAGTTTAGAGCGATAAGTAGTCCATTTTTTTTCTAATGGCCCTTCTGGTATTTTACTTTCTAATTCTATATTTATATTTTCTTCCAATTTTTTTCCTATATAACTAAAATCTATATTATTTTCTTTATAATTCCAAACCAAAATGCTATGAAGCAAAATCCAAAAGGAATTACAAACCAAAATATTATAGATAGTTTATTTAAAATGTTTCTAAGCTTTGGGTTATTTATACCTAAAGTTTGGAAAGAAGACTCAAAACCATGTTTTAAATGTATACCTATAAATATTGTTGCCAATATATACAAAATAACAATAAAAGGGTTTCCAAAGCCTATTATTTTATTATTCACAACAATATCATAATAACTTGAATTTCCATGTATTGTTTGAAAAGTTTTCCAAAAGGTTCCTAAATGAATAATTAAAAATAATAAAATGACTGTTCCACTCAAAATCATAGTTCTAGATGATAAAGAACTGCTATCTTTAGGCTTTATTTTATAACCTACAGGTCTAGCTTTTTTACTTTTGTAGCTTAAAATAATTGCATTTGATATATGTATGACCAAAATAAGTAGAAGAATACCCTCAAGAACACGAATTAACGGCTTTACATATTCTAGGCTTGAAACTAAACTATTAAATGTATCTGGTCCAATGAACAATGTAAGATTATTTAATAAATGAACTAATAAGAAAAAGGCAAACAATATTCCCGTCACTGCCATTAATATTTTTTTTCCTATTGTTGTTTGAAACACGTTAAAGTCCGTCATAATATTTAAAAGGGGATATCATCCTCACTAAACGGCTCAGATGATTGTATTGTTTCTGCTGGGCTCTGTTGTGAAACTGGCTGTGGTTCCATCATATTGATATCACTATTTTGTTGCATTGAGATATCTCCACCATATTCATTAATAGCTATTTGTGTTAGTTTATCTCTTAACTCTGTTTCTGCCCATACTGTATCATAATATTCATCATCTTGGCCTTTTTGACTAGGGAAACCAACAAATAAACCTTTTACGCCATTTACTAATTTAAATCCTTTTACAACAAAACCTTCATCTGTTCTAATGTCAAAAAATGCTCTTATTTTTCCCCATTCTCCCTTGTTCATTCTTTCTATTTTCAAAATAATTCTCCTCTTTTCTATTATAATTTAAAAGTATAATAGGAGTTGTACAAATATAGATTATTTTTTTAATTCTAATAGCTCTCTAAATCCCTCTCCAATAAGATTAAAAGCAATAACTATCAATGATAATATGATACTTGGAAAAATAAATAAAAATGGTGCTGTCATAACATAATCTTTTCCTTCATTTATCATTCTTCCTAAACTCGGATCGGGTGGTTGTACTCCTAATCCCAAAAAAGAAAGCCCTGCTTCAAACATTATCGCATTAGAAATTCCTATACTAAAAATAATTATAATAGGAGACAAACAATTCATTAAAACATGATATATCATTATTCTAATATTTGAATATCCCAAAGCCTTTGCTGCAACAATATATTCTTTTGACTTAATCAGCAATACTTGTCCTCGTACAATTCTTGCCAATGGTGGCCAAGAGACTATACCTATAACAAAAATTGTTAATTTTATTGATGGAGTGAAAACTGATATAATTGCTATTAAAATTAAAAGCGTTGGAAAGCTTTGAATTGTTTCAATAAAACCCATAATCAACATATCAAATTTTTTATAAAACCCTGCAATTGCTCCAATAAAAACACCAATAATTGATGCTATAATGTTTGAAGAAAATCCTACCATAATAGAAATGTATGTAGCCCTAGAAGCTCTTAAAAAAACATCTCTTCCAAATTGATCTGTTCCTAGTATGTTTTTATTGAAAAATGGTGAAATTAATGCTTGATCTAAATTAACTTGATTGTAATTTTCAAAATAAAAAGATATTATAGAAAAAACAATTATTGCCACTAGTAAAGAGTTTCCAATTTTTATTTGATTATTTATCAACTATTTCTTCCCTTATTTGAGGGTTTACCAGACTATATAAAATATCTATAATCAAATTGACCATTATAAAAATAAAAGCCATGAACAAAACGCTTCCTTGTATTGCGGGGAAATCTCTTTTCATAATAGAATCAACAATATATCTTCCAATCCCCGGCCATCCAAATATTGATTCTGTTAAAACAGCTCCCGTTAAATAGCTACTAAAATCAACACCAATAATAGTAATAATTGGAATTAATAAATTTTTAAATCCATGTTTAAAAATTATAATATTATATGACAAACCCTTTGCCTTAGCCGTTCTCATATAGTCTTCATTAATTATTTCAACAAAACTATCTCTTGTGATTCTAATAAATAGTGTCAAAGACCTCATTCCAAGTGCAATAGATGGTAAAATTAAAAATTCTATACTACCATAACCTGTTGGTGGTAATATTTGAAGCTTTATTCCAAATATAAAAATTAATATCAAAGCAACAGAAAAAACTGGCGTTGAAATTCCTATTACTGATAATAAAACAATTATTCGATCTATTATAGTTTTATAGTTTAATGCTGCAACAATACCAAAGAATACTCCGAAAACAATGGCAAAAACCATCGCTGAAGTTGCCAATATTAAAGTATAGCCTATTTTCTGCCTTAAATCATTAGAAATTTTTCTGCCGGTTATATAAGATTTTCCAAAATCTAACTGTATTGTTTTTAAAACATATAAAACATACTGTTGCATAACTGGACGATTTAAATTTAAATCATCTCTTATTTCATTTAACTTTGATTCATTATAGTTTTGTCCTACAATGCTTAACGCTGGGTCCCCTGGCGCTATATACATAAATATAAATGATATTGAAATTACTCCAAAAACAATTGGAATGCTTCTTAAAATTCTTTTAAAAAGAAATTTTATCATTTTATTATATTATTATATTTTTCTGCATTATACATTGTTTTTGGATACCAATTTTTTATTCTTTTGTTTTTTATATACGCTGTTTGACTGTGCCATAAAAAAACCCATGGGGCATCTTCTATAATTATGTGATTTGCTTCTTCTATTAACTCTTTTCTTTGTATGGCATCGCTTTCTATTTTAATTTGTTTAATTAGCTGATCTATTTCTTCATTTTTATATCTGTTCCATCTTTTTTGTGTTATACTAGAATTAAATAATGGCGAAATAAAATTTTCTGCATCAGGATAATCAGCATACCATGATCTATAGTACATGTCTGGCTTGTTTTCTCGTATAGCTTGCGTAAACATGTTCCAATCTCTTCTTATAATATTAACCTTTATATCAATTGCGCTTAACTGTGATTGTATAACCTCTGTTATTAATGAATTTTTTTGTGATTTGCTTTGCCATAAATCTATTTCAATTGTTTCTCTAACATTGGCTTCTTTCAGTAATTGTTTTGCTTTTTCTATATTATATTTATATTTTTGATTCGTTGGTTTGTCTAGTAATCCTGGAGGAATCGGTCCACTTGCAATGCTTGCCAATCCATTTAAAATATTATCTATTATTGATTTTTTATCAATAGCATAATTTACTGCTTGTCTTATTTTTTTATCACTAAATGGATATTTTGAACAATTCAGGCCCAAATAAAACGTATTTAATTCATTTTTAAGATAAATTAATTTTTTATGTTCTTCTTTTTCCTTCCATAATACATATTCATTTTCTGGAATTTCCATTATATCTAAATATCCTGTTAAAAACTCTGCCACCCTTGGAAGGTTTTCTGGTAAAATTCTTATTTTTAAATTTTCTATTTTAGAAACGGTCTCATTATAGTTTGTATTTCTTTCAAATAATAAATGTCCATCTAAAATTCTATTTTTTAAAATCCATGGTCCTGAGCCAAATATTTCTTTATTTTCAATATTAACAATAGATGTTGGTGGCATTGCAAGATAATATAAAAATGAGTTTTGCTCTTGGTTCATTTCTATTATAAAAATAGAATCATTTGGGGTAACAAAGCCTTCAACTATATTTTTTTGCCCATTTATATACTTTTTATAGCCCTTTACATTTTCAAAGATCCAATCAAATGAGGAAAGATTGTCTTTATTTAATATTCTTAAAAATGATTTTTTTATATCTTTTGAGGTTAATTTTTTCCCATTTTCAAAAATTATATTATTTTTAAGTTTAAAAGTATACCTTTTACCATCATCAGAAACATACCATTTTGATGCTATAGATGGAACGATATTGGTAGAGTCTCCAAATCTGATTAAATTATCATATAATAATGCACATATTTGTCCCGACCTAACATCGCTTGCATAAATTGGGTCTAAGCTTTTTGGATCTCCTGGTAAAACTAAATTAATCTGATTATCTTGATATTTATTGCAAGACAAGGACAATAATAAAATTATTAGACATTTTAGCATTCTTTTAAACTAATTATAAATATATTAAAATTATATATTTTTTTTGTCTTTTTATAAAATAAACTAATTAATATCTTTATTATATAACTGGAGGATATTTTATTGAAAAACATCTATTCTTTTAATGAGAATTTTACAGATGGTAATAAAAATAACTTAGATTTACTTGGTGGAAAAGGGGCAAATCTAGCTGAAATGTCTAACATAAAAATTCCTGTTCCTCCTGGCTTTACTATTACTACTGAGGTATGTAATTATTTTATTAAAAATAATGCTTTTCCAAAAAATTTACCCTCTGAACTAAAATCTGCTCTAAATGAAATTGAATCTATTATGAATCAAAAATTCGATGATTCTAATAAGCCTCTTTTAGTTTCAGTTAGATCTGGTGCCAAGCAATCAATGCCTGGAATGATGGAAACTGTTTTAAACATTGGCCTAACATCTAAAACAATTCCTGGCCTTATAAAATTATTTAACAATGAACGCTTTGTTTATGATTCTTATCGTAGACTTATTATGATGTATGCTGACGTTGTTATGGAAAAATCCAAAAATATTTCAATAGAAGGTGGCATTAGATACCAATTAGAATTAATTGTTGAAAAAGAAAAAAAAAAGAAAAACATTATTAATGATTATGATTTTTCTGCAAACGACTTAAAATTATTATCTAATAAATTTAAAAGCAAAATTAAATCTTCATTAGGAGAAGACTTTCCTGATGATGCAAACACACAGCTTTGGAATAGTATAAAAGCTGTTTTTAAATCCTGGAATGGAAATAGGGCGAAGCATTATCGAAAAATAGAAAACATTCCCAATAATTGGGGAACTGCTGTTAATGTTCAAGCAATGGTTTTTGGAAATTTAAATGATAAAAGCGCAACGGGTGTCGCATTTTCTAGAAATCCCTCTAATGGAAAAAACTCTTTTTATGGTGAATGGCTTATAAATGCTCAAGGAGAAGATGTAGTTGCTGGTATTAGAACCCCTAATCCTATTAATAAAGACTCTTATTTATCAACAAATAAAAATTTAGTGACTTTAGAAAATTCTATGCCAAAAATTTATTCTGATTTAATAAAGTTTAAAAACATTCTTGAATTGCACTATAAAGATATGCAAGATATTGAATTTACTATTCAAAACCACCGTCTTTGGATTTTACAAACTAGAAATGCAAAAAGGTCTGGTTTTGCAGCTATTAAAATTGCTCTTGATATGATAGAAGAAAATCTAATCTCTGAAGTCGATGCTTTAAAAAGAATTAAACCTCAAAACTTATCTGAAATGCTTCATCCCAACATAGATCCAGAAAAAGAAAAAAATGCTACTTTACTTACGAAAGGTCTACCTGCTGGCCCTGGTGGTGCTTCAGGAAAAATTGTTTTTAATTCTGAAGATGCTATAAGTTGGAAAAAAAATGGTGACAATGTTATTTTAATTAGAAACGAAACATCTCCAGAAGATGTCCATGGGATGTTTGCTTCTGATGGTATAGTTACAGCAAAGGGAGGAATGACATCTCATGCGGCTTTAGTTGCAAGAGGTTGGGGCAAATGTTGTATTGTTGGTTGCTCAGAATTAATAATAAATGATTCTAACAAAACAGTTATTATAAAAAATACTCTTTTAAAAGAGGGAGACATAATTACTATTAATGGAAATTCTGGCAATATCTATTTAAAAAAACTTCCTTTAATTTCATCAAACATACATTTAAATCAATATTTTAACCGTCTTATGGACTTATGCGATAAATACAAAAAACTAGCGGTTCGAGCAAATGCAGAAAGTCCTGATGATGCCATTAAAGCTAAAGAATTTGGCGCAACTGGAATTGGTCTGTGTAGAACCGAACATATGTTTTTTCTGCCTGATAGAATTCAATCAATGCAAGAAATGATTTTAGCAAGTAATAAAGACGAGCGTTGTGCAGCTTTACAAAAATTGCTTCCATTTCAAAAAGATGATTTTTATAAAATTTTAAAAAACATGACCCCCTTTCCGGTAACTATTAGACTTTTAGATCCTCCTTTACATGAATTTTTACCAAATACCGAAGAACAAATATCTTTATTAGCTAAAAATTTATCTATTTCTAAACAATTAATTCTAAATAGAATTGACTCTTTAAAAGAATTAAATCCTATGCTTGGTCACAGAGGATGTCGATTAGGAATTTTATATCCAGAAATAACTGAAATGCAGATAGAGGCTATTTCTCTCGCTTGCATAGATTTATATAAAGAGGGCTATAAATGCTTTCCTGAAATTATGGTTCCTTTGATTGGCTCATTAAATGAATTTAAAAATCAAAAAAACCTAATTAATAAAATAATTTTAAAAAATCAAAAAAAATTCAATATTTCTTTTAAATTTAGTATTGGAACAATGATTGAATTGCCCAGGGCTTGTTTTGTTGCAGATGAAATTGCCAAGGATGCTGATTTCTTTTCCTTTGGAACAAATGACCTAACACAAACTACCTATGGATTTTCTCGTGATGATATTAACACATTTTTAAATTATTATATTGATAATAATATTATTTCTAAAGATCCTTTTCAATCTATCGATCAATTTGGTGTAGGAGAATTAATAAAAATTGCAATAAACAATGCGCTTAAAACTAATTCCAAAATAAAATTGGGGATTTGCGGTGAACATGGCGGGGATCCGAGTTCTATTAATTTTTTTAATGAAATAAATTTAAATTATATTAGCTGTTCAACATTTAGGGTGCCCATTGCTCGACTTGCTGCTGCTCAAGCTGTTTTAAAATAAACATTTGTAACAAATATTAACAAATATTTAACATTTTTATATGAAAAATTAACTAATTTATATATTATAAAATGAGGTAATTATGAAAAGAAATTTTTTATACATTTTTTTAACAATGTCTTTTTTGATTGGTGCAACTGCCGAACAAAAACAACTTGCTAATGAAGCTATGCTTAAAATGATGCAAAAAATTTATAGTGAAACTATAAAATACAAAGAGCAATTGCAATCGGTAAGCAGAGATAGAGATGACTTGCTAAGCAATTTATCATCTTCTGCTCCTGGTTCTCCATTTATAATCAATGCTGATTTAGATGTTTCTTTGCTTGAAGCTAATCCCGAAGCCCTTATTTATGTTTCTACAGACAATCAACAAACCTGGTCTTCTGCTTCTGCTTTTCCTTTAAATTCTGAAGGCTATGAAAATACCTGGGCAGCAGAAATCAATAATAATGGAAATAATTCTGTCAATTGGTATGTTGAAGGTAAGGTTGATTCTGAAATTTTAGGTTTTGATTTTGGACGAGTATTTGTAACTCAATCACCAAAATATGATGGCTTTGATTTTAACCCTAGTAGTAATTATTTTCAAACCCTTGTTGATGAAGATACTGGTGAAACTGGTTCTTCTCAAGATATAACTGATATTCAAGGGACTTTTAAAGATGATAGACTATATTCAAAAATGTCTTTAGCCGGTGGTTGTTGCGATGAAGGAGGGTTGTTTGGACCTTGGTATTTATACGGTGTTGGCTTTTTCAATCCCGATTCTGAGTCTGAAGCTGTATATGCTTTAGGTTATGGTAATGGTGGTTTTGGTCAGCTTTATCCTGGTTTATTAAAAATTACTGGTGATATTACTACTGGAGAAATCGGAGGTTTTGAATACTTAACAACAAATATTAATTATGTTTTATCAGGAAATGATTTATACTTATCTTCTTTATTAAGCTATTTGACAGATGATCCTGATTTTGGTCCGTGGCCTAACTCTTTAGGGGGTGGTCTTGCCGTTGTAGGAGTTACAGTTGAAGCTTCTCTAGATGGTTTTGATGTTGCTGCAAATGTTTTAGATCAAACTAACCCTGGTGTTCATCTCATATCTACTGAATTTCAAGAGGGCAACTTCCCTCCTGTTATTTCAAATGTAATCTTTGACTCAGATAACAATACTTTATATGCTGACTATATTGATAGTGATGGCAATCTTGCAACCGTGCGAGAGCTAGAGGTTAATAATAATGTATTTTCTATGATTCCTAATTCACACGCCTATTTAGAGGGCGTTACATTTAGTGCAGATCTTTCTAGCCTTGACTCTGGAGACTATTCTGGAGTTTTAAAATTCTCTGATACTACATACCCTCTTGAGCTTCAAGAAATTGCTGTGTCTTTTACAATAGGAAGCGGTGGGGGTGGTTTAAATGGAGATATTAACAATGATGAAGTTGTTAATGTTTTAGATGTTGTTCTTCTTGTTAATATGATTTTAACTCCAGGAACAGAAACTGATTCTGCAGATTTAAATGGTGATGGTGTTGTTAATGTTTTAGATGTTGTTCTTCTTGTTAATATAATTTTAACACCTTAACAATTTAATTATTTTATGTTAATAAAAAACCCCAATAATTAAATTGGGGTTTTTTTATAGTTGATTTATTTTCTTTTAAATCATTTCTCCACCAACCAAATCTTCAATAGTTATTTTTCCTTCTTTTTCCATTTGTTTTGCCAAGTCTAATACTTTTTTTCTAGCATTATCGACATCTTTCTTTGGTCTAGGCGTTGTTATCGGTTCAACCATTTTTTGTTTTTTGGGCGGCAATGTTTCTATAACCATATTTAACTTGTCTTCCTGTCCCTTAAAAGCCAAAGGAATATCATCTACCTCTACTGCATTAAACAACTCTCTCATCTTTTCTTTTGGCAATCCCAATAAATCATCAAAAGTATAAAAATATTTTCTTATTTCTTCATATAGCGCAGTATCTTCTTGCTCTATTTGTTCTAAATATAACTTGGCATCATCTTCTGACATTTCTCCTAATATTTTTGCCATACTCTGTCCACCACCTCTTGAAAATTCTTTTGTTTCAGGTATAAACGCAACTTTTTTTTCTAATTCTTTTGCTACGCTTAAAACTGCTTCTAGCGGTATATCTGATAGATTTCCAATCTCTCTTACAACAACTTTTTTAGTTTCTGTATCAAGTTTATTTAAGAAAACTCCTTTTTGTTTGTCTTCTAACTGCTCCATTGCGAGTGCAGCAATTTTTGGTTTTTCTTTTGATAATAAATAAAATATTTGTTCATCAGACAATGTCTTTAAAAAATCAAACATGTCTTTTGATTCTGTTGTTTGATTGTCGTATTTATCAGAAACAATTTTAAAATAATATTCCTCTAAAACCTCTTTTCTAAGTAATGGGTCAATAATACCCAGTTCTTTTGATCTTAATCTTATTTTAATAATTTGATCTTCATTTAAGTCTTTAAACAATGTTAAGGCGAGCGGCTCTCCTAAAACACTAAACAAAATTGCTGCCTTATCTATTCCTGGTAATGAATTAAAATCAGTCATTAATCTTACTCCTCTTTTTCTGATTCGTCTTGATTGCTCTCTTGACTTGGTTCATCCAGCCAATCCTGTAAAATTTGTGTTGCTGCCTCTCTTTGTCCCACACTCATGCTTACTGCTGATTGTCTTAATGATTTTACTTCAGATTTTAATACATCGTTGTTTTGTGTTGGGATACTTTCGGCCTGTTCTGAAAGAGGTTCTTTAGTTTTTGGCAATTCTTTTGTCTGTTCTAAGGTTTGATTCAACTCTAGATCTTGTTTTTGATCTTTTTTAACTTTTGGTTTTAAATAAACTGGTTTCGGTTTTTGTCTAATTGCAAAAAACATTCCTATAAATCCACACAATACAATAATTAAAATTAATATCATCATCATATTTGAGGAATTACCATTTTGATATGGCGGTCTAGGAGCATATGTTACTGAGCCTCCTCCTTGCTCATTATTTGCTTGCTCTCCTCCATTTTTCATTTTAACCAGTTCCATCATTACATCAAATTGCCTTTGTTGAAAATCTTGTCCTTGTTGATAATATGCTATTCTTGCTTTTTCTGTTTTGTCTTCTAATACGACTAATAGCGAATCTCTTTTTCTTTGAAGATTTCTATCTTTTCTTTCATAAAAAGCTAATTTTGTTGAATCTTCAATCCTATTTTGTGTTCTCAAGCTTTCATACATATTCTCAATAGATTTTAATTCTTTTTCCAATTTTTTTGTTTCTTTTGATATTCTGGCAGCTTCTTCTCTTTCTCTATCATCTCTCATTTGTTCAATTAATAATTCATATTCTTTTAGTACGTTTTCATTTGTTCCGCTATCTTCTACTGCTTTATTATTAGAACTCATTGATCCCATTCCAGAATCTAAAATATTAAAACTTATACATTCACAATCTGAACATCCATTTGTGTTTTGTAAGTATACGCTTTCACATAAAATTTCTTGTATTTGTGTTTGTTTAGTAGAAACAGATGGATCTAAATAAATAGAAATATTAAAATTTTCTATTCCTGACTGCTGCTTCGTTGTCATTTCTGTAACTTCTTGTTGAATTTCAGGCTGTTGTTCTGCTTTTTTTGTTTCTTGCTCTTTCTGTGGCTCTGCTGGACTATTTCCAAACAAATCAAAGAAATCTTCTTCCTCGCTTACAACAGTCTCTTCTTTTTGAGGGGTATCTTCTTCTAAATCAGGTTGAGATGTTTTTTTATCAAGTTTAATGAGCGTTTTGGTTCCTTCTTTTTCATTAAATTCTTCTGACAATTCAATATCTACATTTACCAGGTATTGCTCTTTAGGAATAACGCGATTTATTAAAATTTCAAACTTTTCTTTATAATAGTTTTCTAACGTTATTTTTTGCGTTAATAGTCCTAAGCTTGATGCCATTATCATTGATATTCCTAATAACACAACCATTTTTTGTTTATTTTGCATTGCTTGCTCCTAATTTAATAGAATTTTTATTGCTTTCCATATATAATTTTTATTCTTCGATTTTTTGATTTTAAATCTTCAGAATCATTGTACTTTTCTATAATCTTTTCGCTGATGTTGCCCATCCTTCTGTCATCATAACTTAAATCTGCTGGCCATTGATCTGCATATCCTGCCGCAAAAAGTCGACCTGAGATCCTTCCATCTTTATATCTATTATCTATTGTTCCTTTTTTTGCTAAATTTTTACTTTTATCAATTATTCTATTAACAACTTTTGACGCTCTTGCTGATGACAACTCCCAGTTTGAAGGATATTTTTTTGCCAATTCTCCTGTTATTATTTGATTATCTGAATGTCCCTCAACAATAATATTTCTTAAATCATTAACATTATTTAATAGCTTTGGTAGCATATTGTCCAATAAAGTTTCCATTCTCGGGTGTAAATCTACACTTCCTGGCTTAAAAGAAACATTACCTTTTAATTCTATTGCGACTCCGCGGGGATCCCATGTAATTGTTGCCTCTTTTTTCATATCTTCTTCTTCAATTATCTCATATAGCATTGTTTTTATTTCAGCCAATGACGCAATTGGCTTTTCATTTACCGTGCCCCTTGCTTCATTCATAGCATCTCCCATTTCTGCCATTTTTACTGGATCCAAGGTAGACATGGAAAACAACAACACAAAAAATGTTAAAATTAATGTCATCATATCTCCATATGTCATCAACCAACCGGAATCATTTTCATTAATTTCTGTGTTTTTCTTTTTCATTTAACTATTTTGTTCTCTCTCTTGGAGGTAAATATGAGTTTAAATGCTCTCTTACTATTATTGGATGTTTTTTTTCATAAATCATTTTAATACCTTCAATTATAATAGCAGATTCTAATGAACTAGCCGAATTTCGAGATTTTATTTTTTCTGAAAATGGTATAAAAATTAAATTTGCTAATACTGCTCCATAAAAAGTTGTTATTAATGCTATTCCCATCGCGCTTCCTAGCGATGTGGCCGCACTTGTTCCTGCTTCTTGATTTCCCATTGCAAATAACATAAATACTAAGCCAATCAATGTTCCTACAAGACCAAATGCTGGCGCAAAAACGCCCATTTTGTTCATTAAATTTGCTTCTTGTATTTCTCTCTCATTCCTATAAAACTCTCTTTTTTCCATCAATTCAACAATTTCATCAATTTTCAAATCATCTATTATGAACTGAATACCATCTTTTAAAAAAAAATTTTTTATTTTATCTATTTTCTTTACTAGCTGACCCTCTCCAGCTCTACATTCTTCAGAAATTTTTACAACATCCTCTATTATTTGTGGTAAAACATATCTTGGTTTTTTAAATACCATACTTATTAAACCTAATATTCTCAATACCTCTTTCATTGGAAAGGCCACTGCTGTTGCTGCAATTGTTCCACCCAAAACAATAAAGATACTATTTAAAGACCAAAAATTTGTAATAGGAACAGCATTTTCTATTGAACCTCCATACATTCCCGTTCCAATTAAAAATATTCCCGACAACAGGCCTAATATTGTTGCCAAATCCAACTTTATAGTCCTCCTGGATTATTTAAATTTGTTGCTGATTCTAGCCTTTTGTCATGAACTGCTTCAAGAACTTTTCTTACCTCTTCATACTCTGGATCTAGTTTTAATGCTAAGTTCCAATTAATAATTGCTTTTTGTTGCTCCCCTAATTTGAAATAAATTGCTCCTCTTCTTGCATAGGCTGCTGCTATATCGGGGTTTACTAAAATTGCTTGCTCTATTTCTTGTAGCGATGCCATATAATCTGCATCATAATAATACCTTAAAGACCTCGATAAATGGCGCATTGTTTTATTTAAATTTGATTTATATATTTGCTTAGTTAGATGCATTGTTCTTGTTGAGTCAACAAGCTTATTTAGTTGTTGTTCCATTTGTGAATTATGCTCTGTTAAATTTTGTATTTGAAATTTGCTATATCGCAAAGAATCTCTTAATTGCTGTATTGTTTCATTTGTTGGCATTGCTTTTATTACGCTATTATCTTCCGAAACATCTATGCTCTTAAATACTGGCTTAGTTCCTTCAAACTTTCCTGGTATTGACATTGTAAATCCCAAAGAAACAGACGGGGCATCTATTGCAAGCGGCCTTGCTTCTGATATGTCGCTTTGAGTTCCAAAATCGCCAAAGTTCTCAAAATGCACTATAGACATCAAAAACTTATAATCTTTTGTTATTGGAATTTTTAATCCAAAATTTAACCCTCCATCATATTCTGCCATAAAATCAATTCCTCCATATTGTTTCATATATGGAGTATTTAACAAAAACCCTAGAAAGATTCCTTGTTTTGTGTTGTCGTCTACTTTTGATGTGTCTATTCCAGAATCATATGCAATTTTTCCTGATCCAAAGCCTAAAAAAGATCCAAGTCTATATTCATCTATTTTTCTGTTACTAGCAAAAACTGCATACATACTTATTGAATTTTGATCAATGTTTTGTCCCTTTTTTATTAAAATATCTTGTATTCCTATCCCTATACTTATATCCTCTTTTACATATGCTGTATATTGAAAATGAAATCCTAACTCATTTGTTGATTTAAAGGCTGTTGTGTCTTCTCCTGGCTCATTATTTATATATGTAGATGTATCTGCAAAAGAAATAGATGATAGCCCAAGTTGAAATTTTGGACTTAAAAAAGCTTTTAAAAAAACTCCCGTACCCTGATTTAGAGGAGATGATTTATATATTTGTGTTGAAGCTCCTACTGTAAACAGCTTTTGTGTTGGCATTGATGAGCTTGTTGGAATTTTTATCATCTCTCCTGGCCGGGTATATGCAACTCTCGATGATCCAAATAGTGCCGCTACAATGCTTAATATTATTAAATATGTTGATTTATTTTTCATCTTTTTTTCTTGACAAAAGTCTTTTTTGTATTTTTGCGCTTTCATAAAACTCACTATTAGGATGATCATTGATTATTTCAGAAAATACAACTAAAGCTTCTTCCCTTTTTCCTCTTTGCTTTAAAATTATTCCTTTTAATAACAACGCATCGTCTAACAGTTTGTTTTCTTTATTAGATATTAATGGTTCTAAAAAAATTTCTGACTTTTCAAATTCTCCTAAATTAAAATATGCATTTGCTTTTAAATAATTTATTTTATTTGCTTCAATTTTTGTTTTTGGTGATTTGCTTATTTTGTCTAAATAAATAATTGCATCTTTGTATCTTCCCGATTGATATGCATTTAAATTGTTTCTGTTTTTATTTTTTTCTATTGAATTAGAATCAAAAATCAATGTTGGTTTTTGTTCTTCTTTTTCTATTTTTGCATTTATTAATTTATTTTCTTGGTCAATTATTTTTTGACTGATTTTTAGTTTGCTTGACAAGCCTGCGACTTCATTAAATAAGGTGTTATCATTTATATGCTTTTTTTCTTTGGCTATTAATAGCTCTTTTTTTTCGCTTTCTTTTATTTTTACACCCAAATCCCAAAAAAGCTGCTCTTTCGAAAAAAGCATTGTTAAAAATGTAAAAAATATTATTTTACATCTAAGCATTGCTAAAACTCTTCCCAGTTTAAACTATATGAGTAGCCTATAAAATATCCAAAGCTTCCTGGTATAATAAGTTCAAATGAAGCTGTTGCTCCTGGCAAAACGCTCGAATCTGTTACTATGCCAGTATCAAACTCATGCGTACTTCCCTTCACAAAAGCAGTTAATGTTTCTGTGTCTCCTTGCCAATCTTTTCTAAATATAAAGTTTATTTTTACAAAGTCTGATCTTCTGTTTCCAATATTTTTAACTTCTCCTGTTAATATTGTATTGCCAGTTTTATCCTTAAACTCATTTATATTTCCAAGCAAAATCACATTTGCACCATCTTTGCCCTGTTTGTTGCTAATAAAATCAACTCCAGACAATTCGTTATTTTGCATGTTAACTTCATCTGTTATTTGCTGGTCTATTTTTTCTGGAGGCGTGTCTGTTATGTTTTCAACAATTCTTACAACAGTTTTTCTGTTTATTGTTAAATATCCTATTAATGTTTCGGCCTTTATTACATCTTTGTCTTGATATACAATTTTTCCAAAAACAGTTGTTCCATTGTTTAATATTATTTCTTTATTATAGATAGATAGCGGGTTTGTCCAAACTTCGCTTTTTGCTTTTAATTCTCTTATTTCGTTTTTAGCATGCTTTAGTTCTGCTTTTAGTTTTTTTAACTCAAAACTAATTTCATCTGCTATGTAAGAACTTACAACATCATTTTCTTCTTTTGTTGTTTTGTCTGCATTTTTTGATGATTTTGTTTGTTTTTCTTCTTCGTTTTTTAATTGCGTTTGTTTTGTTTTGTCGACAGACTTTTCATTTTTTTTATTGAAAAAAGGAATTTGAGCATTTAATTGATTAAAAGAAGATAATGTTATTGCCAATATTGAAAGTATTGTTATTATTTTTTTAATGGTTACCATTTAAACCAATGTCTCCTCATATTTTGAGATAATTTGTTTATTTTATTCAACGCTTGAATATATTAGTATTACAATGCAATACCAAGAAAAAATCCATTAAAAATGTTATGCTCTTTCTTAAGAAACACTATATATTGTGGTATCTTTTTAAATTAATACAATTAATTCTTATTAGTTTAATCAAGATTTAATAAATTTATGGTAATAAGTATTTTTATTTTTAAAAAAATTATATCATAAAATTATATTTAATTTTTTACAATATTATTAAATTTAAATAAAATATATTTCCTTTGTTTAATGAATAAAAAAATATCTATCAATAAAATAAAACAACTAAAAAAAACAAAAAAACCTTTTTGTGCAATTACAGCCTATGATTTTTCTTCTGCTAAAATTATTGATAAACTAGATATTCCTCTCGTTCTTGTTGGTGATAGTGCCTCTATGGTAATGATGGGCTATGATTCAACAATTCCAATTTCAATGGATGAAATGATAACCTTTGTTAAGTCTGTTGCCAATGGTATTGAAAATGCTTTGGTGGTTGCAGATATGCCTTTTTTATCATATCAATCTTCTGTTGAGTCTGCACTAAAAAACGCTGGACGTTTTTTAAAAGAAGGTCGAGCCAATGCAGTAAAGATTGAGGGTGGTTTTTTTGTTTCAAAACATATAGAATCCCTAGTAAACTACGGTATTCCTGTTATGGGTCACATAGGACTCCTTCCTCAATCTATTAATCAGCAATCTGGATACAATATTCAAGGAAAAACGGAAGAAGATGCTCAAAAATTAATTGATGATGCAAAATCCATCGAAAATGCTGGTGCTTTTTCTATAGTTTTAGAAGGCATTCCAAAAAACCTTGCCCAAACTATTACCAACGAATTGTCTATCCCTACTATTGGGATTGGAGCTGGTCCATATTGCGATGGTCAAATTCAAGTTTTTCATGATCTTTTGGGCCTCTATGACACCTTTGTTCCAAAACATGCAAAGCAATATGTCAACCTCTCTAATACCATTTCAAATGCAATTCAAAATTATGTTTCTGATGTTAAAAATCTTCGTTTTTTTTCTAATAACAAATAACATATTTGAATCAAGTTCCACTATTTAATTCTATTGATGAGTTCTCTGTTTGGAGAAATAATTTAAGTGGTACCGTTGGGTTTGTTCCAACATTGGGAGGAATTCATGATGGCCACTTATCATTAATAAAATCCTCCATTTTATCTTGTGATTATACTATTGTTAGTATTTTTTTAAACCCATTACAATTTAATAAAAATGAGGATCTTGATACATATCCTGCAAATTTAAACGAAGATCTTTCAAAAATGAATTCCTTAAACGTTTCTGCTGTATTCGCTCCAAACCAAAGCAACTTTATTTCAAAAAATTCTTCTGTTTTTGTAAATGAAACCATATTGTCAAATTGCATAGAAGGTCAAAAAAGGCCAGATTTTTTTTCTGGTGTTTTGACAATTGTTTCTAAGCTTTTTAATGTTGTAAAACCAACCCATTCCTTCTTTGGCAAAAAAGACCCTCAACAGCTTTTAATAATAAAAAAATTATGTGAAAATTTAAATTATAATATTAAAATAGTTGCATGCGATACTGTTAGAGAAAAAAATGGCCTTGCAATGAGTTCAAGAAATCGCTATTTAACGAAATACGAAAAAGAGGATGCTGCTGTAATTTTTTTGGCCCTAACAAAAGCAAAGCTCTTATTACAAAAAAACACACAGCTTAATATTGTTAAACAAGAAATGAAAAAAATTTTATTGAGCAAGCCAAATATAAAAATTGATTATATTTCTTTTTCTAACACTTTAAACTTAAAAGAGGTTCATTCTTTTAAAAATAATCAAATTTTAATAAGCATCGCTGTTTTTTGTGGAAAAACCCGGCTTATAGATAGCTTCTTTTTTCCTGATTTTTAAATTTCTTTAAAATCTAATTTTATATCTACGTTTTTTACACTATGAGTTATTGCCCCCATAGAAATAGCGTCTATTCCTGTTTTTAAATATGGTTCAATTCCCGACTCTTTTATTCCTCCTGATGCCTCAATAAAAATTTTCTTATTTTTATTTTTTATTAACTTAACTGCTTTTATTATTTCTGTGGGAGACATATTATCTAACAAAAAACCCTCAACGTTGTTTTCCAGTCCTTCTTGAATTTGACTAAAATAGTCTACTTCTAGCTCTATAGCAATTTTTTTGTTTTTTTCTCTTATTTTTTTTACTGCATTGGTAATGCTTCCTGCTGCTAATATATGATTATCTTTAATCATAACCCCTGATGACAGGTCCATTCGATGATTATTACCACCTCCAACTTTAACAGCATATTTTTCAAAGATTCTTAATCCCGGAGTGGTTTTTCGTGTATCCAAAATTTTTACTTTATATGGCTTTGCTTTAACTACTACTTTGTGTGTGTTTGTTGATATAGCAGATAGTCTTTGTATTAAATTAAGCATTACTCTTTCTTTTTTTAGTATTTCTTTTGCTGGTCCCTGAATTTTAGCAATAATTTCTTTTTCTTTTATTTTTTGGCCTTCTTTTTGAATGCTTATAATTTTACACTCTTTCGTAAAAATATTTTTTACTATTTGTTCTCCACAAAAAACAAACTCTTCTGTTGCTATTATTTGTGCTTCAATTTGTTCATTTTTATATATATTATCTGTGGTTATATCTCCTCTTGGCATATCTTCTTGAAGAAATTCTTTTATTTTCTTTTGTATATATTCTTTTGAAAGCTTGTCAATTTGATTATAATTCATTTTTTTCCCATAATTACTAACGTTCCTGCCCAATCTTTTTTTTGTCCTACCTGCCAACTAGTAACGCTTTTAAAGCCTACTTTTTTTAAAGCCTGCTCCCACTCTTTCTTTGATTTGGTGTTCATGTATACTCCACATTCTATTGGCCAGTTTCTACTTGATTTGTTTTCCTTATAATGGTCTATGCCCAATATAAAAATACTATCTTCATCAAGCCATTCATTATAAACTTCTTTTATAAATTTTTCTGGTTTTTTTAAATAATATAAAACTTCCATTGAATGAACAAAATCATACTTCTTTTTTGGTTTGTGATCTTTTATGTTTTGACAAAAATAATTTCCCTTTGGATCAATTTTTTTTGCTTTTTTTATCATGGTTTTAGATCCATCTATTCCTATTATTTCTTTGTATGATAGTAATTCTGTCATTTTTCTTACCGACCAGCCATTTCCACAGCCTATATCAATGCCAATTTTTCCTTCTTTTTTTTCTTTTTTTATTTTTTCTATCATATATAATACTGAATCGTTGTGACCTTTTTCCATGCCCTCATCTTTATTTTCTTTTGCCCAGTCATCAAAAAATTCTATTGGTGTTTTTTTAAAGTTGTTTGTTTTTGCTTTGTTTTCCATATATAAATTTATACATTTCAAACATAATGCTATATGAATAGATTTATATATTGAGTTATTTTTATTATATAATTACCTATGAACAAAAATAACTTTCGAAATATTGCTATTATTGCCCATGTTGATCATGGAAAAACCACTCTCGTTGATGGTCTTTTAAAACAAGGGGGAATATTTAGCGCCCATCAAAGCATAGAGTCGCGAGTTATGGACTCAATGGATTTAGAAAAAGAGCGCGGAATAACTATAACAGCTAAAAATACAGCTATTTTTTATAATGATATAAAAATTAATATTATTGATACGCCTGGCCATGCAGATTTTGGTGGTGAGGTCGAAAGAAGCTTGAGCCTTGTTGATGGCGTTCTCCTTCTTGTTGATTCAAGCGAAGGCCCTCTTCCTCAAACAAGATTTGTATTAAAAAAAGCTCTTGCTAAAAATTTGCCCGTAATTCTTATTATTAACAAAATTGATAGGTCTGATGCTCGAATAGATGAGGTTGTTAATGAGGTCTATGATTTGTTTATTGATTTGGGCGCGGATGATCATCAAATAGATTTTCCTATTGTCTATACAAATGCAAAAGATGGTATTGCCCATATGAAATTAAATGATGACTCTAAAGATTTAAAACCTCTTTTTGATTTAATAATTAATAAAATTCAAGGACCTATTGCTATTGATGATCATGTTCCTCAATTTTTAATAACTAACCTTGCCTATGATTCTTATGTGGGACAAATTGCTATTGGCAGACTGCAAAATGGCAGTCTGAAAATGAATACTCAATATTGCTTATGCTCTGAAAATGAAAATAAATATAATCAAAAATTTTCTGCCTGTTATACTTTTAACGGATTGAAAAAAATACCGGTTAATAACCTCGAAGCTGGAGATATAATTGCCGTAGCTGGCATTGATGATATCACCATTGGAGATACAATTTCTTGTAATGAAAACCCACTCGCATTGCCTCGCATTGAAATTGACAAGCCCACCGTATCGATGAATTTTCATGTTAATAATGGTCCTTTTGCAGGAAAAGATGGGAAGTTTTTAACTTCTAGAAATTTAAATGATCGTTTTAATAAAGAAACCTTGAGCAATGTTTCATTAAAAATTAGTCAACTAGAGGATACAAACGTTTTTGAAGTTAGTGGACGAGGTGAGCTCCAAATGGCCATTTTAATTGAAACCATGAGAAGAGAGGGCTATGAATTTATGGTATCAAAGCCTCAAGTAATAACCAAAGAAAAAAATGGTATTGTTTTAGAGCCCACTGAAAAAGTTTTTATTGATATTGATGAAAATCATGTTGGCACAATAACAGAAAAGTTGTCTAAAAGAAAAGGGAAAATGACAAACCTTCAAAACAACGGCTTTGGCAGAGTAACTTTAGAATTTATTATTCCTTCGAGAGGAATGATTGGTTTTAGAAGCCAGTTTTTAACAGACACTAAGGGCTCTGGAATTATGAACTCTCTTTTTGATTCTTATGAAAAGTGGTTTGGACCAATACCTCAACGAACCAATGGTGTTATGATCGCAGATCGTCCAGGAAAAGTTACTGGCTACGCAAGCCTTGCCATGGAAGACCGAGGAGAGCTTTTTGTTGATGTTGGTGAAGAAGTTTATACTGGAATGATTATAGGTGAAAGAAATAAACGCGATGATTTAGACATTAACATAACAAAAGAAAAAAAACTTACAAATATGCGATCTGCCACCTCAGAAGCGACCGTTTCTTTAAAAGCATCAAAAAACCTTTCTTTAGATCAATGTATTGAATTTATTGCTGAAGATGAACTTATAGAAGTAACCCCTAATTTTGTTAGGCTAAGAAAAATGGACCTTGATGCTAATTCTAGAATTGCAAAAAAAAGAAAAGAAAAGAAAAGTAATTAACTTACTTTTAACAAGTCTTTCCATTTTGTTGTATACGACGGAGAGAGGCTTTGTTGCTTTGTTGTCCAACTATCTTGGGTTCCTTGTGTCGCGATTTTAATTGTTTCTTTTCCATTTGTTTTGTTTATTCTATCCATTGCTTTCATTATTTTTTTTCTTTTTTCTCTATTTAATTTATCAAAAATATTCATTTGTACTTTTTCTTGTGGTATAATGCCTCCCAACACTACTCCTGCTTTTTTATATTTGTAATTTTTTTTGTAAATTTTTTTTAAGCTTTTTTGTGTTTGTTCTATAATTTCCATGCTGTCGTTTGTTGCCACGTTAAAGATTATACTTTTTGATTTGCTATATTTCTGCATTTTAAATCTACTTGTTTGAATAAAAACTGTTATTGTTTGTGCACATCCTTTTTGTTGTCTTAATTTTTCTGCACTTCTGGCTGCATAGTTTGCTATTTTTTTCTCTAATTCTTCATATTTTTGTATTTCTTTATAAAAACTTCTAGAAGTGCATATGTTTTTTTTGTTTTTTGGGTTTTTATTTATTAAATATCGCTGTTTTCCCTTCAACTCCTCCTGTACTTTTAACATATTTATTGACATTTTTTCTTTTAAAAACCTTGAATTTATTTTTGTTAATTCATAGGCATTGTTTATTTTATAATAATTCAATTTTTGAGCATGGCTTTTTCCTATTCCCCAAACTCTTGATATATTAATTTTTTTTAGCGTTTTTTCAATTTGGCTTTTTGATTTTAATATATATACTCCTTGTTTGTTTGTTTTTGCTATTAAGCTTGCTATTTTTGATAATGTTTTTGTTGGACCTATTCCTATTGATATTGGAATTCCTGTCCATTGTAAAACTTTTTTTCTTAATTTTACTGCATATTTTTCTTTTTCTTCTATTCCTTTTAAATTTATAAACGCTTCATCTATTGAATATATTTCCATTTCTGGAGATTCTTTCGTTAATATTGACATTACTCTATTTGACATATCTCCATATAATGAAAAGTTTGTTGAAAATATATTTATTTTATTTTTTTCTATAAACTTTCTTTTTTTGAAAATGGGTTCCCCCATTTTAAATCCCAATTTTTTTGATTCATTGCTTCTTGCTATTATGCACCCGTCATTATTAGACAATACTAAAACTGGTTCATTTTTTATTGATGGATTAAATACTCTTTCGCATGAAACATAAAAATTATTACAATCTGCTAATGCTATCATTTGTTTTTATGTATTGTAAATGTTACAACACCCCATATTTCAAAATCTGTTTCTTTGTTTATTTCTATGGTTGAATATTTTTGGGATTTACTTTCAGGTTTTAAAAATATTTTGTTTTTTTCTTTAATATATCGTTTTACTGTGAACTCACCATTTATATATGCTATAACTATATCTTTGTTTTTTACTTCTACTGATTTGTCTATAACCAAAAGATCTCCATCATATATTCCTGCCCCTTCCATAGAATATCCACTTGCTCTTACAAAATATGTCGCTGCTGGATGCTTAACTAAATATTTATGTAGGTTTAACTCTGTATCTATGTGGTCTTCTGCTGGCGATGGAAACCCCGCAGAAATTGTTGGTTCGTGAATATATATTTCTTTTAAGCTTTCGCCTTCTAGTGTATAAAATGTTATTTTGCTTTTATTTTTTTGAATTTCCATTATATCAAAAATAATAATTATTTTAAACAAATTATATTCTTATATTTGTGTCTATGAAAAAAAAATCTTTACAAGAAACTTACGCTCCAAAAGGAATTTGTTTTGGGTGTGGCTGTTTAAATGATAATGGACTCAAAATTAAAAGCTTTGTTAATAACAACACTGTTGTTTGTGCTTGGCTACCCCAAAAATACCATGAGGCTTTTCCCGGGGTTTTAAATGGTGGCATAATTGGCTCTATCTTAGACTGTCATTCTAACTGGGCTGCCGCTTTTTATTTAATGA
>CAYTPF010000005.1:0-24920 GCA_964439775.1 uncultured bacterium
CAGGATGAATTCTTCTACCACTCATTCTTTTAATTATAATTTGGTCATCAACATTGATTACAATAACATGATCAAGATTTTGATTGAGATTTTCCAATAGTATATCTAGACCTTTTGCTTGAGATAGTGTCCTGGGGAAACCATCTAAAATATAGCCATTAATACAATCATCCTCTTTCAATCTTATTTTCATCATATTAATAATTAATTCATCAGGTACTAGCTCGCCAGAATCCATAAATGTTTTTGCTTCTATACCAAGTTTAGAATTATTTTTTATATTTTCTCTTAGCATATCACCTGTTGAAATTTGAGGTATATCATACTTTTGTATTAAAAATTTAGCTTGTGTTCCTTTTCCCCCACCTGGAGGGCCTAATAATAAAATCTTCATATTATATCCTTTATTAAATTAATATACCAGCAATACAGGCTGTAATCCAAGATGCTAAAGCTCCACCAAGCATAGCTTTTGTTACTGTTTCAGCTAAATCTTTTTTCCTTTCAGGTGCAATAGCACCTATCCCACCTAATTGGATACCAATTGATGCAAAATTAGCAAACCCACATAATGCATAAGCTCCAATGGTAGCTGTTCTTACAGATATTTCATTGCTAACTGCTGCTAAATTACCATAAGCAATAAATTCAGTTAAAACTAATTTTTGACCCATTAAACTCCCTAGAATATGTGCTTCTGACCACGGTGCACCCATTAAAAAAGCTAATGGCATAAAACAATATCCTAATATTAGTTCAATTGTTAATATGGTATTACCAAAAGGTATTAGACTTAATAGCCAATTAAGTAGCGCAATAACAGATAGAAATGCTATTAACATAGCAGCAATGTTTAAAGCAAGCTTCATACCTTCTGATGCACCATTTCCAAGAGCTTCAAGGAAATTACCTTCATCAGAAACTTCAGATAATTCTATATTATTTTTACTTGTTTCAGGTATGGATGTTTCTGGATAAATTATTTTAGCTATTACTAATGCTGCAGGTGCACTCATTATCGATGCTGCCATTAAATGACCAGCAATCCCAGGGATTACATTGCTTAGCATTAATACGTAAGCAGCCATAACACCACCAGCTACTGTTGCAAAACCACCTGTCATAATAGCTGTTAATTCTGATTTGGTCATTTTAGAAATAAATGGTTTGATTACTAAAGGAGCTTCTGTTTGTCCAACAAAGATATTTGCTGAAATACTTGATGTTTCAGCTCCACTAGTACCCATTGTTTTTTGCATGATTTTTGTTACAAATTTAACTACTTTTTGCATTACACCAATATGATATAAAACTGACATTAAACTTGAAAAGAATATTACTGTTGGTAATACCAGAAAAGCAAATTGGAAACCAAAACCAGGCCAAGTACCATCATTTGGAAAATTTGGTTCCCAAGGTCCAAACATACTTTGATTACCTAAATTCCCAAATAAAAATTTACTTCCTTCAACAGAAAAATCTAGAATTTTCTTTATAATTGAATCAATTACATCAAAAACAATTTTTCCTCCTGGAACTTTGAGAATCAAAATTGCAAAAAATAATTGAAGAGACAATCCCCAAAAAATTAATTTATAGTCAATTTTACTTTTATTATTAGATAATAAATATGCAATTCCAAGTATTGCTAATATTCCAAATACTCCGATTAATCTTTCCATTTAATCTCCTTATTTAAGGTTTAAAACAATTTCTACAACGTGCTTCATATTTATCTAATTCTCCAACAACAACTTGATTTTTTTCTGTTGTTATTCTTTGGCTGAAATTAGCAGGATCACCACATCTTACGCAAATAGCTAAAACTTTAGTAACATATTCAGCATGGATTAATAATTCAGGCATTGGACCAAAAGCTTTGCCTAAATAATCTTTATCTAAACCAGCAACGATTATTCTTTTTCCATCTTTAGCTAGCATATTACAAATGGATACTATTGAATTGGAAAAAAATTGTGCCTCATCTATGCCAAATACATCAGCTTTGTTTTTAAATTTTAATATTTCTTCAACATTTTCAACTGAAATTGATTTAATTTTTCTTTGATTATGAGATGTGATATATTCTTCATCATATCTATTATCTAGCTTTGGTTTAAATATGGCAACATTTTGTTGAGCAATTTGAGCTCGAATTAGTCGTCTGATTAATTCTTCGGTTTTTCCACTAAACATTGATCCACAAATTAATTCAATCCAACCACATTTTAGAGGAGTTAGAGTCATAGTTTTTTTTGTCTTTCATTAATTATAGATTTAATTTTTGTACGTAAAATATCAATAGCAACAGGGTTTTTACCACCTTCAGGTATAATAATATCAGCATATTTTTTTGTTGGTTCTACAAATTGTTGATGCATTGGTCTAACTGTATTGTAGTATTGATTTTTAACTGATTCAAATGAACGATTGCGTTTATTTATATCTCTCTTTAATCTTCTAATAATTCTTATATCATCATCAGTATCGACAAAAATTTTAATTGCCATTAAATTTCTAATTTTTTGATCATATAAAGATAAAATTCCTTCAACAATTACTATATGGTGTGCATCAATAATTGTAGTGCTATCTAATCTTGTATGAGTTTTAAAATCATATTGGGGTATTTCAATACTGTTACCCTGTTTTATATTATGTAAATCTTTTTTTAATAAATCAAAATCAATAGCATTAGGATGATCAAAATTTGTTTTAGATCTCTCATCGAAACTTAGGTGATTAATTTTTTTGTAGTATGAATCAAGTTGGATTAAAACTACTTCATTTTTTTTGAATTCTGACGCAATATTCCTTGCTACAGTAGTTTTACCTGAACCAGTACCACCAGAAACTCCTATTAATATTGTATTATTCATTACTTTCCAAATGGATGAGGTAGAAGATCATTTATAGATATTTTTTTAATTGTTTCAGTTTTATTATTGCCAATATAGATTGATATATTATCTGTATATTCATATATAATTTGTCTACATGATCCACAAGGATATGCTCCATCAAGTGTAATTAATGCCAAAGCTTTAAAATTTGTATACCCTTGTGATATTGCAGAAAAAATTGCTACTCTTTCTGCACATAAAGTAGTTGGATATGCTTTAGACTCAATATTACATCCTTTAACTATTTTATCATCTTTCGTCAAAAGAGCTGCACCTACAGGGTAATTACTATAAGGTGCCTTTGCCATCGATTGGGCATTTTTAGCTTCAATAATTAATTTAATTGGTTCCATAATTAAGGTATAATTTTAAAAATTCCATTTTTTGAACGTTTATTTCCTACATTATCAACAACACTTAATGATAAATAATGTTCACCTAAAGAAAGTTGATTTTTTAATTCAAATATAACTTCTTTCCTGTAGCTATTATATTCAAATATGATAGGGACATTATCAATAAATAATGAAACATTATTTTCATTTAAAATACCTGATAAATCATCAGAAACATTAAATGAAATTTTACTAAATGATTGTTGTTTATAACTTCCTCCAACATCAGGAATTAATGAAGTAATAGTCGGCAATTTTTGCTCATTAATAACAGCAAAAATTTCACCGGATAAAATTTCACTAGAAATTGTATTTTTTAAAGTATCTATTTTTGATTTCATAAATATCCATTTATTTTTTTTGGAATTATAATAATAAATGGAATTATTTTTTTTAGATATTTGGTTTTTAGATAAATAAAATTCAATTTTAAGTTTATTTTTAAAAGGGATTAAAGAAGGACCAATAAATATGGGGTTTGTTATAAAATTACCATTTTGTGGTGAAGGTGCTTTTTCTGATTTAATTAGAACAAATGTAGTATCATAAAAAGTTGTATTATCACCAATGATTTTAATATTTAAATTTTTGTCATAGTGGCTGAATTTTTCTTTATTCCAATTGCAGCATTGAGACTTACCTGTTTTTTTATTACAAGAATGATAATTATTTTCATTGCATTTAATTTGATTACAATTATCACAATCGTTACAATTATCAATGCATTTACCTGGATAAAAAACCAATCCACTAATATCATATTTATTTACTATTTCAGGATTTGAATTATAAATAATAGAAATTGATTTGACTTGATTAAATTTTGATGGTGGAATCACTTCAGATGATAGCAAGCATTTATTAATTCTAGTCATTTTATAAAATTCTGATGTGGATTTTTTTTCAATAATTAGATTAGCATTGAGTCCTGAAAATTTTTCTTCATTAAATTGTATCACAATACCGTTCTCATTATGGAGTAAATCAAAATCTCCTGAAATTTTTAAAGGTTTTTCTTTATTTAAATTGATATATTGTGGAATAATTTTTTGTCCGCTATTATTTTTCCCAATAAGTTTAACAACTGGGAAAAAATCATTAAAATTTTGGAATCTATAGCGTGCATTTGATAACTTTTCAGCTTTTAATGGCTTGAGTATTTCATTTTCATCAGGAAAAGCGGTTGTATAAAATAATTCAAGATCAAGTTCTTCATTAGAATCGATATTAATTAAATTAATACCAGATTTAGATGAATTTAGTGTAATACTTTTAATTTGAGGGTGAGGTTTATTTGTTAATACTCCTTTTACCCAAATATAATTATTATAGAAATCAGAAATTTCTATTTCAAATTCATGATTACCTTTTGATAGTATAATTTGAGAACTATCATTCTGAATAAAGTTTGGTGTATTAATTAGTTTTGAATTAAATAATCGGGTAAAATTTTTATTGGTTGTTTTCTTTATGCTATAATCTTTTTCAAATAGTATAAAGTTATCACCTTTTTCCCAACCGACATCATCTAAATCAAAGTTATCATATTGTATATTATATAAAATTTTATCATCTATTGATAATTCAATATTATATATACCATAATTAAATGGTTGAAGATCCACTTTATCAAAAGCATTTATTGCAATTCCAAATAAGCCATTAATTGATATGGTATCTTCTAATTGATAATTTTTATCATCTTCTTCCCATATACCATTATTATCTTTGCAATCTATTTTATTATAGAATTTTAATTGTTGCCCTGATAATATATCTTTGCATATAGATATTTTTTTTAGATTATAGAATTGAGTTAAATTATATCCATCTATGATTGTTGTATCTTGGAGTGGAATAAATGCAATTTTATCTACTTTGGGTAAGGATGTATCTGTTATTTTAAGATTTGTAAGAAATGGATTTTTAGGTTTTCCATTTTTATCTCTAATTTCAAAATGTAAGTGTGGCCCAGA
This sequence comes from uncultured bacterium, assembly GCA_964439775.1. Taxonomy (GTDB): domain Bacteria; phylum Fidelibacterota; class Marinisomatia; order SCGC-AAA003-L08. The sequence goes on from CAYTPF010000005.1 coordinate 5,275, forward strand.
AATACTACCAGTATCACCAGTATAACCAATAACTTCACCTCTTCTAACAGGGTAAGAATTAGGATCAAAAACATGGTCAATTTCATATTTTTTATGAAATTCTTGCAGTGATTGAACTGTTTCTTTAAGGGAAGGAGAAAAATCACTTAAATGAGCATACAATACTTGATCACCATTTTTTAATCTGATATAAATAGCTTTTCCATATCCACTAGAACTTGTACGAACTCTTTCAATATATCCAGCATCAATAGCATAAATTTTTTCTCCATTAATACCATATGTCCTAATATCAATACCAGCATGATATCTTCTTGGTCTATAATCACCAAAAACACCGGTTATTGTCTTACTTGCTTCAGTTGGCCAAAGATAATTCTGACTAAGTATAATATCTAAAGAAAATAATAGTAAAAATAAAGAAAAGATAATATTTTTTAATATCATATTTTTGTAATTAGTTATCAATATAAATATTTATAATTGTAAATTATACCTCTTAGTGACTTTAAAACTACAAATATTAAAAGCAAAAATACACCTATTTTATAAAACTGGTAAAATAGGGAAATTAAATTCATCATTTAAAATTTCATCAAATGGTATGTATGTAAAAAATATTTTAATATGTTTTCCTGTAGATGAAGCATCATTTAGAGTCGCAGCATATAGTTTTAGAAAAATAAGGGAAAACTTAGTTAAGGATATCAACCTGGTATTTTTAATCCCTAATGAATATAGACAGCTACTACATTTTAATTATGGTAATATTCTTACTTATCCTACAAAAAATGAAAAGGAAAATATATTTACGATAGATGAAGTTGAAAAAATATTAAGTGGCAATTCTTTTGATATGGTTGTTGATTTGCATTCAGAGTTTAATTTGTCTATTTCACAGTTAATAAGTTTGTTGCCTTCAAAATATAAGGTTGGATTTTGCTCAGAATTCTCTGATTTTTTTTATAATATACAATTTAATATTTCAAAGAATAGTTTTTTAGAAAGAGGATACAGTCAAATTAAATCATTATTAAAAACCGTATGAACTATATAATTTTTGAAGATCAAAATAGTTCATTATTAGCTCCATTTTCATTAACACATCCTGTTTTTGAATTACGATGTGGAGCTTATACAAATTTAGAAAGAATTATAAAAAATTTAAATTCAGATGATTCATTAACATTAATAGTTAGAGATGAATTAAAAGATTTAGTCAAACATAGATATCCAGGATATGAAGTTAATCCTCAAATTATATCAAAGGGTATTTTATTAAATGCTGCTAGTATTTGGACAAAAAATATATTTGAAGAAATTAAAGATGGAAAAACTTATTTAAAGCAAGATATACTAGTTTCATCTCATTTGAATGAAGATATTTCGTTTGAAAATTTTAAATTATTTTGTACGTCCTGCAAAGAAGTTTTTTCAATCATAGATATTAAGTATATAAAATATCTATGGGAATGTATTGATTTCAATTATGAACAAATAACAGTTGATTTTAAAAATTATTCAAATCAAAAGTTAGGAGATGTTCATTCATCTGTTATAATAAAAAATGATGAATATGTTTATATTGATAAGGATGTTTTAATAGGTCCAGGCACAGTCATTGATGCATCAAATGGCCCTGTAATAATAACAAAAGGAAGTGAAATTGATATAGGCTCTCTAATTCAAGGTCCTGTTTTTATAGGTCCTAATACTAAAATTAACCCTGGAACTAAATTAAGAGGTAATATTATTTTAGGTCCAGTTTGTAAAGTTGGAGGTGAAATTACAGATACTATTATGCAAGGCTATAGCAATAAACAGCATGATGGATTTTTAGGACATTCGTATATATGTGAATGGGTAAATTTAGGTGCAAATACAAATAATAGTAATTTGAAAAATAACTATGGTAATGTACGTTTTTCCCTAGGTGATATTAATGTAGAAACTAATAAGAAATTTATAGGTGTTATGATGGGTGATTATTCTAAAAGTGGGATATCTACAATGTTTAATACAGGAACTTATGTTGGAGTGGGAGCTAATATTTTTGGTGGTGGATTTCAAAAAAAGATGATAAAATCGTTTAAATGGGGAAAAGATGATTTAACTGATTTGGATAAATTTATTGAAACTTGTAAAATTATTAAGTCAAGAAGAGGTCAAGTACTACATCATTCTGAGATTTCACTTTTAAAATATATTTATAAAAATAATAAATAATTTATCTTGATTAAATTAAATCCTGCCTGTATATTGCCTCGTTATAATATGGAGTAAATCATGGATTTTGAAGGAATAGTATGTCCAGCATGCGCCTTCCCCTTGGAGGAAGAAATGTTGGCAAAAAAATTAAAGTGTCCCAATTGTGCTACAAATTTAAAACAAAAGAAATATTTAGGTTTTCTTGAGTATTTAATGATGCAGGGTATTGTATCGAATATAGATTTTTTTGATGAGGATTTATATGGTGATGAAAGAAAAAATGAAGAAGGTAGAGAACTTTTAGATGAAACAGATCCTAATGAATATGAAAATAAATCAGAAAAATTTGAAAGATATGAAGATAGTATTAATGTAGACAAAAATGTAACAGATGAAGAAGAATTTAGAGAGTGGGACGGTGTTGAAGAGGATTGGCAAGAGTTTAACAAAAAGAAAAATGAGGGTTAAGGAATAATTAATGGAAGAAAAAAAGAAAAAAACTCATCAAATTCAAATTGAATTGGATGACTCTTCAAGTCAGGGTGAATATGTGAACTTTTCTGTGGTTAGTCATTCACCTGCTGAATTTATTTTAGATTTTATTAGAATGCTGCCTGGCATGCCAAAAGCAAAGGTTAAATCAAGAATGATTATGGCTCCATCAAATGCTAAATCATTAGTTATGATTTTACAAGATAATATTAAAAAATATGAAGATAAGTTTGGAGAGATAAAGGTAAATAAAGGTAAAAATATGAATTTCCCAGGGTTTAAAGTTCCTGATGATACCTTGCCCAATTAATAGATATATTAATTAATAATAGACCAAAACTTAAACCGATTAACATCCCTACAAATACATCTAAAGGGAAATGAACTCCTATATATATTCTTGAGAACATTATTATTACTGCAAAAAACCAAAAAATATACCTAAGTTTGTAATATATATAGGTCAGTACCGTTGCCAAGGCACATAAATTAGCAGCATGATTTGAAGGAAATGACTTATGCTTTCCACCATTACCACCTAAATGATTGACTTTATCTGAATCAAAAAAATACCAGGGTCTATCACGAAGTTCTAAGTTTTTTATAAAAGCACCAAATTGATCTGTTAGTATAACAACAAGTGGTATCATTATTAATAATTTATATCTATTTTTTTTATCTTTAACTGAGCTAAAAATCCAAAAAGCTATTATTGGGATAAGCCATTTTTTAGGATTATCAAATAGAGGCATTATGAAATCAAATACAATATTAGATAGATTATTATTAATAAACATAAACAGTTTATGATCATAGTATAATATAGTATCTAACATATTAAATTAAACTTATAGTGAAGATGACATTCTAAATACTATTTGTCGGCCAAGTTTTGCACCACCTATCATCTCTTTATGTAAATCGTTAAATATATTTTTTGCAGTAATATTAAATGTTAGATGTTTATTAATTTTATAATTGTAATTAATATCTACAAGATCATAAGGACCAATATAACCTGCCCACATTCCATCATTCCATTGGAACTGATCTACATGACGTACATTAACACCAATTTGGCCATATGGTGAATCCCATTTAAAGCTATAGTTCCACTTAAACTTAGGGGCATTCATAGGCTCTTTCTTTTTTGTGAGTTCATTATAAAAATCAGTGGTATTATACCAAGAAAAATTTCCATCAATAATTATTTTATCAGTTAAAAAATGTGTAAAACTCATATCTAATCCTTGTGTCCACACATTTCCATAGTTTAAAGAGCTTAAAATGATATGAGGTGGTGAATATGATCGTCCAGGTATATATAATGTATTTCCGTCACCATCTTTTATTGCTGATGGAACTAACTCTGCCTCACTTAAACCAGTCACTGAGCTCCATTCATCTACACCTACAGAATTAAAATTATATGTATTATATTCATTCCCTTGGTCGTCATACCAGAAAGATCCGATTGAAGTTCCATTAAAATCATCCACTTCATGCGGATGTAAAAAATGCATTTCACCATCTGCTCCAAAATATGTAAATCCCCATTCACCTCTATCAGCTGGATTACCATCACCATCATCATCATCTAACCAACCAGCTATTGCTGCCCAATCTTCCCAATCACCATCATCATCTAATCCATTCCACGCAGTACTATAAGGATAAAATGAACCTATGGTATCTGATGGCATAATTCCAGCAAATGTTAATTGCTCAAAATCAACATCAATATCATTATATAAAACATCATTTGTATGTCCATTACGACTTACAATACTTGGAGTAATAATTGTTGCTGGACTAAAAAAGTTTGTATAATGGCTAATATAATAATCAGCAGTAATAATTGTTTTTAAACCAACACGTCCTTTAAATCCTAGTTCAAATGTTCTAATTGTTTCAGAGCCAATAGGATCGATATCTGGTATGTTTATTGATTCTAGAGGTGAGTACAATACACCATCTCCATTAATTTCTGGAATATAAACTAGGTATTTACTTGTATCAAGGGGTATCCAATCTGTTGGAGCGCCGCCAATACCACTCATATTGAAAAAGAAGGGGGCATTATTAATCCGTTCATTATACGGATCACCACCATTAGCTATATAATTTTCTTCATTATCAAAATATGTTCCAATATTCATTTGTACTAACTGGTTGTCAGCATTATAATCCCAATAAAATGGCTGTCCAATATTTTGCGTAGTAACATCATCTGCTTGATTACGAAAATATGGAGTACCATTTTTGTTTCCTTTTTGAAAAAGATCAAAAATATTTAAAATTTTTCCAGCATATAAATCAAAATGCATTGTATTAGTAGTTGGCGTATTATATGCTTTTCCATATGTCATTCTAAAAGAGTATTTATCACTAGGATTGTACATCAAGCCAATTTTAGGTCCAAAGTGTAGCCCTTCATCAAGTTGTTCATGATAATCTAGTCTAGATGCAAGTACAAGTTCTAGTTTTTTACTTGGTGTTAAACTTGTTTTAGATTGAAAATATAAACCTAACTCATTTGAATTAACATCATCAAACTCATCAGGTTCATCAACACCTTCACCTTTTTCATCTATTTGTCCATTTCCATTATCGTCTATACCATTAAAAGCATAAGCATATGGTTCACCTATTTCATCTATTTCACCATTTCCATTATCATCTATACCATTGGATTGCAATGCATAACTATCTCCATCATTATCATATCCATTAGGACCATCATTTAAAATAGTTCCAAATGTTACAGGTTCAGTTCTAAAATAATCGATACCCCAGACCATTTTAGTTTTATAGAAAGAATCTTCAAAGAGATTGAAATTATTTTGAATTTGACCGGCATAGTTTTTAGATGCATCTGAAATAGTATTACCTAACATATATCCACGAGTTGTACCAGAGTTACCAAAATTAACATATCCTTGAGCAAACCAGTTTTTATATCTGGAGCGAACTTGGTAATAATTATATCTCCATCCCTCTGTTAAGTATCTAGAAGTAGCGGTTACTTGTTGAGTTTTAACCCAAGAAGTTCCTGTCTGAAGACTTAAATTAAAATCATCATTTGGATCATAATCTACACGTATTTCTGCTTTAGCATTTTTAACTTCAAAATCAGGATAATCTTCTATGCCATCACCATTTATATCTCTTACGATTTCATAATTATGAACATAATCACCATCTCCTCCAAAAACGCCATCACCTATTTCAGGCATACCATCATTTTCACCAATATCATAAGGTCTTAAAATACCATCATTTTCACCAGCATCAGGTCCAGGGTAACCATCATCTCCAATACATAGTCCATCATTTCCACAATCATATATTATTTCACCAGAATCCCATATACCATTTGCTAGAGGCCAAAGATCATGATTATTTTCTAGAAAATTTTCTTCAGTAATAGAAAGATCTGTACCATCAATTCCTCTATCAATTATTCCATTTCCATTTACATCAAGCCATCGATCTCCAGGTTGCCATTCACCATCACCTTCGCCTTCATCTGCATAACCAGGATAGTTAGGGTTTGGGAAAAAACCATTAGTTGGACACTGACCATCTAAACCACAATCTCTTAAAATTCCATTGGTATAGGTTTCACCCATTTGGAATTCTCCATCTCCAAAAGAATCTTCATAAGGATCACCTGGCAGCCCATCATTCCCAAAATCATAGATATAAGTATCAAAAATCATATTAAAATTATCTTCATCCCATTGATAATCTCCAAATATATGACATTCTGGATCACTGCTTGAAGGATCTGAACAACTTGAATAATCTGCATTTGGATCATGCCAAGGATTTATTTCACCATTAGGTAAAAATTCATTTACACGTCCATTCCAAAGGAGTACTCCCATATCTAAATTAGCAGCCCATTGAGGGCCTACATCAATGGATAAATATCTTTCATGTTTATCATCAACCCATCCATTACCATCATTATCTATACCATCATACCATCTATCTTGCACTAAATCAATATTTTCATCTATAATTCCGTTTGGACCATCCCATTGACCATTATTATTCCAATCTTCATACTCTTCACCTTCATCCCATGTGTCATTTCCATTTAAATCATAAAATATTTCAAAGTTATCTAATCCGTCTGCTTCAAAATAATCTTCATCTATTAAACCATCTCCATCATCATCATGGCCATTAAACCAATCTTCACCAGCCAATCCATCACCATCCCAATCACCATGATTTGGCTCACCATCACCAATTAATAGTGTATCACCTGAATTATTAATACCCCAAAATGAATTTGGATAAGGTGTTGTTACTACTTCTTCATAGATTATAGTTCCATCATTTAATGTATCAATTGGAACTTGATTTAACACCCCAGAGATAACTTCTGAAATAGTAACACCATTACCATCCTCATCGGTAGTCCAAGGATTATTATCTTTTTCATCATACATCCTTCTAGGATGTCCAACAAACGGGGCATGATGATTTTTCCATTCTTCTTCTGCAATAAATTCCCATTCATAAGCTCGAAAACCACCAGCTGAGATTTTCATACTCCAATCATTAAATTTTTTAGCCCACCGACCATTTATATTTAAAATATTTCTATCATCAGCAGTACCAGAAACATTGAATGTTAATCCTTCACTTTGTGCTGGCGACTTGCTTGTAATATTTACTACCCCACCATAAGCATTAGCTCCGTATAACGCTGTTGCTGGCCCTAAAACAACTTCTATGTTTTCAACATCTTCAGTTGACTGAGGAATAGCACTATAATTAATAACTTTAAGTGCTGGAATACTTGCTACACGTCCATCTACAAGTGTTAACAACCTTGTACTTGTACTACTATTAAAGCCTCTAACTGATATTGAGTAATTATCTACACCACTAGCAGTATAATCAACTCCTTTTAATCCCTTTAAATAAGAACCAATATTTGAAGTAGCTTCTCTACGAATATCTCGAGTACTAATAATTTCCATTGATGCAGGAGCTTCTGTGATTTTTTCTTTTCTTTTTGTACTAGTAACGATAGTTTCTTGCAATTGAATAGCCGATGGAGATAAATTAAAATCATATTTGTAATTTTGATCAGCTTTAACTTTGATATCCGTTATTTTTTTTGTTTCATATCCTATATATAAAACAGTTATAGTATAGTTACCTATTGGGATATCTGATATTTTATAAAATCCATCTACATCTGTTGCTGCACCAAGATTAAAAGATGTATTGTTTGGTTGTTGTAATATTATGTTTGCACCAATTAATGGGTCATTAGAATTTGCATCAAATATATTCCCTGAAATTATAGAACCCTTACAAAGTATAAAATTTAAACTTAAAAAAATAAGTAAAATTATATTTCTTATTATCAAATTAAATTTCCTCTAAAAATTAATAAATGAACGATAGGTAAGTTAAATAGTGGTTGAGCATTTATAAAATTAAATTTTTAATATATAATTAAATAAATAAAAAACAGCCCTGAATTATATCAGGGCTGTTTTTAGGTTAAACCTTATAAAAAGTTGTTATTTTAATAACATAACTTTTTGAACACTCGTAGCAGAACCTACTTCAGTTTTAATGAAGTATAGTCCACTTGGTGTCTCAGAAGCATTCCAAGCAAATGGGTAAGAACCAGCACTTAGGCTTTCATTTACTAGAACATCAACCAATTGACCCATAACATTATATACACTAATACTAACATTTGAATCTGTATTTAAATCTAATGTTAAATTAGTTGTTGGGTTAAATGGATTTGGATATGCAGAGCTGATAGAAAAACCTGTTGGTGTATCAACACTTACATTAATATAACCATCAGTTGTAGCTGCAACAACCTCATCAATAGTGTATTCACCATTTGCTGAGAACAATTCAGTTCCTTCAGGCGCAACTACCATTAATGTTGTTTTATTTCCTACAGTATTATAATCAGCTACTAAAGCTTCTGTTGTCATTTCAATACTGAAGTTATTATCATGTGATAAAGTCATTTGTACAGCACCAACAAAGCCATTTGATTCCATTTCTACTGAACCATTTGATGATTTAACTTTTGCTGAAGTTGCATTGTCTACTGATCTGCTATTTAAGATAAGATCAACCAAAGATACAACATCTAATACATTAATATCACCATCACCAGACATATCAGCATTAGCAAAACCTTCACCATCTAAAGTAAGTTGACCAAGTACGTGACCTACAGTTGTAACAACATCTAATACGTCAACACTACCATCAAGGTTAGCATCACCTGCTAAACTACTACTTACGCGATTAAAGTCAATATATACTTGTCTTTCTTCAAGAACTCTATAACATGTAGCTGCAAAATCTCCAACTATTCTACCAGAACAATCACCACCATCAGGATATCCATCACCATCAGTATCAGTTGTTAAGCAAGTAGGGTCTAAATCATAATAACTATCATCAACATATGGTAAACCATATAAAGTTGACATAACTGCATTATATGTTAAAAATGGACCAGCTGCACCACCTAATGGTAGTAAAGAAGCATCCATAATATAACCCATATCGCCAGAGCTAACAGTTGAACAATAGCCATATGGTAAACCATTTGGCATTTCAATTAAACCATATAAAGTTTCTGTTAAATCACCAAATATAGGATAATCTAAGCTTGGGATACAATCTGGAGAAACAGTAGTTACTGGGATAGCTCCAACTCCAAGGATTCTGTCTAATGGTGTACCATCACCATCTTCGTCCCAACCTGGATCAGGATATCTGATATCACCAAAACCACTTTGAGATACAACACCATCAATAGCGTGCCATTCCATATATACATCACCAGCTGGCATCAAACCACCATATGGATTAGGAATCCATTCAAATGTATTATCTGTTATATATCCTTGAGCTACACCTGGTAAATCAATTGTACCATCACCATCTAAATCAATATAAGTAGCTGTTTGTGGAAAATAATCGAATACTTCTGATACTGAAAGTCCAAAAGTACCAATTGGCTGTCCAGCGTATGGCCCTAAACTTGGCTGACCTAGTATAGAAATTTCAGTTGCTATATTACCGCCTACATTTGCCATATCAGATTGATATTCAATATAATCTGTTACAGGTAATATAGTAGCAGCTGTAACACAAGTTTCTTCATCTAGTTCAATTGTTGGATAAGTACTTCCTTCAGTAAAAGCACCTGTACCATCTTCATACAAAGAAACATTTAGATTTACACCTAATGCTTCAAGAAAAGGACCTCCTACAGGACCATTTACAACTTGTCCTATAGCATCCATTGGCATTAATGTTACTAGGTCAAAGCTTAAACCAAGACCATATGCATCGTACACTGTAATTGCAGCTTGCTCACGAGCTAAATCAGTATATGTTACTAACACACCATTTAACTTGTAATCACCTGCTGCATCTTGCTGAGCAGAAATTGATGTCATTAAACACATTGACACAATTCCTATTAGTTTATTAAAACGACTCATTACTATCCTCCTTATTATGTGATATTTATTAAATCTTCGCACTATAAAGTTTGAAGAAGCTAAGTATTTTTTATGTCTCTTTCAAAGAATTTTTTTTGAATTATAATTTTTACCATTAAGTATAGAACAATATAAAAGTATATTGAGTGATTTAAATCACATTAAGATTATAAGTTTAACCAGCCTGGACCATCACCACCTTCAGGTGTTACCCAGTCTATAATTTGATAAGGGTCCATAATATCACATGTTTTACAATGTACACAATTAGAAAAATTTATTTGTAATTTTTTTGAATTATCATCATTTTCAATGTTATAAACATCTGCTGGACAAAATTTTTCACATGGATTTCCATATTCCTTTGTACATTTATCAATACATATATTAGTATCTTTAACATGAAGATGAGGGACTTGATCCTCATTATGGCTAGTGGATGAATGATATACATTTGTAACTTTATCAAATAAATATTTACCATCAAAATTTAACTTGTCATATTTGGAGTTTTTGATTTTACTATATTTTTTTAAATGTTTATGACCAGATTTTGAATTTAGTTTGTTTTTAAATCCCCAACCCTTACCACCAGTAACCAAACCAGCACCCGCATTCATTAGTCCAGGTATAAGACCTTTATCAAAGGCTTGATGAAAATTCCTTGCACCATAAAGTTCGTCATATATCCAACTATTTTTTATATTGGTTTCATAGTTACTAAGATGCTTATCTATATTATCTTCAATTATACCTTTATAGATTGTATCTGCTGCAACCATACCTGATTTGATTGCTAAATGAATTCCTTTTAATCTTTGGCCATTCAAAAAACCAGCAGAATCACCAATAAGTAAAGCACCTGGAACATTGAGTTTAGGTATTGAGTACCATCCACCTTCAGGCAAAGTTTTCGCCCCATAGGCTACCATTTCACCATCTTTTAAAATTGATTTTATCCAAGGATGAGTTTTTAAAAGCTGTAGCTCATGATGGGGATCTATTGTTGGATCAGCATAATCTAGACCTACAACAATTCCCAAGTCCCATAGATTATCTTTCATACCATACAAAAAACCACCACCGAATATTTTATGACCCAACGGAAAGCCCATTGTATGTCCCACAAAACCTTCTTTAACAATACCTTCAGGCATTTTCCATAATTCTTTGACACCAATTGCCCAAACCTGAGGATTCTTGCCCTTCATTAAGTCATATTTTTCAATTAATTGCTTGGTTAAGCTTCCTCTTGTTCCTTCTCCAAGTACAACTGTTTTAGCATGTATGTCTACTCCAGGTTCGTAATTTGGTTTTTGATTGCCACTCTTATCGATTCCTCGATCACCAGTCCTAACACCTATAACACGATCTTCATCATACAATAATTCTGACCCAGGGAATCCAGCAAAAATATCAATTCCTGCATCTTCACATAATTTGCCCAGCCATCTAGTTAGTTTTCCTATAGATACAATATAACATCCATGATGACTCATTTGTTTTGGTATGTAAGGGAATGCAATTTTATTAGATTCTGTCATGTAGTACATTTTTTCATCAAGAACTTCAGATTCAATAGGACAGCCTTTTTCTAAAAAATCAGGAATTAATTCTTTGATTGACTTTGGATCTAATACAGCACCTGAAAGAGAATGAGCACCAATTTCTTGTGCCTTTTCTACAATACCAATTGATATTTCTTTTCCGTCAGCTTTTAATTTTGAATGCAAATGTAGAGCGCTAGCGAGAGAAGCTGGTCCTGCACCAACGTATAAAATATCTAAATCAAAAACTTCTCTCTCCATAATGTATCTAATCTAAACTTTCTATTAGTTTTGGAATTATTTCTAAAATATCTCCTACAACAGCATAATCAGCTAATTCAAAAAAAGGTGCATTTGGATCTTTATTGATAACAACAATATTTTGAGATCCTTTCATTCCTACAATATGCTGGATAGCTCCAGACATTCCAAGCGCTAAATACAATTTAGGAGCAACTGTTTGCCCAGAACTACCAATCTGATGAAAGGGTTCTAGCCAACCTGAATCAACTATTGGTCTTGATGAAGCTATATTTCCACCAAGCTTTTCAGCAAGTTCTTTTATCATTGAGAGGTTTTCTTCTTTTCCTATTCCTCTACCTATAGAAACAATAATTTCAGCTTGTGATAAATCTACTTTAGATTCAGATTCTTCAAATTTTTCTCCCGGCTTAATAATGGCTTTAACATTATCTAAAGATACTGATTTAGAAGCAGACTCAGAACTTCCTTGTTCTATTTGATCAGTCCTATATGATCCAGATTGGAAAGATGCTATAATAGGAAATGAATCAATGGAATAGTCTGCAGATACCTTGCCTTGATATAACTGTCTAACAAATTTTATATTTTCATCAAATTTCATATTTGTACAATCTGATATAAATGGGATATCCAGTCTAGCACTTAATCTAGGAACCCAATCACGAGTTTGATACGTATGTCCAAACAGAATCAGATCTGGATTAAGATCATTAATAATTTGTTCTATAGCAGCAGTATAAAATAAAGGGGAATAATCATTTAAATTATCATTTTCAATTAATATAATTTCATTTACATTATATTTTTTTAAACTATTTACAACATCAGGGTTGAATGATACACAAAAAATTTCTCCACCTTGATTTGAACAAATTTCTTGAGATGCTTTAATAGATTCTAATGAATTAGCATTTATTTTACCATTGTTATCTTCAATAAAATTTAATATTCTCATAATTAACCTATCACCTTTAAATCATTTGTAAAAATATCAACTAATTTTTCAGCTATCTCTGATGGATTACCATCTATGTATTCTGTAGATTTAGATTTTTGTGGTATATACATAGATTCTAATTTAACTTTTGATTTAATTGATGATAAATCAAAATCATCCTTTGAAAATTTATCAATAGTTTTTTTCTTCATGGCCATAATACCTTTTAAAGATGCGTATCTAGGAGTATTTATACCAGATTGAATACTAATTGATGCGGGGTATTCTAAGCTAGACCATTGAAACCATCCACCTTCTAATTCTCTTTTTACTTTTAAAGAATTGTCAGATTCAATTTCAGTACCCATTACAAGAGAAGCATGTGACATATCTAATAATTCGGCTAAAATCAAACCTAGCTGAGAGTTCCCATTATCATCTGATTGTAATCCAGATAAGATCAAATCAAAATTCTCCTCTTTTAGTTTTTGAGATAATATTTTCCCAATTGATAGAATATCAAAGTTATCCATATCTTGGTTATCTATATAAATAGCTCTATCAGCACCTTTAGCTAAAGCATCTTTTACAACTTGAATTGATGATTCTTTACCTAATGTTAATGCAACTACTTCACCACCTGATTTTTCTTTAATTTGCAATGCTTCCTCTAAAGCATATGAATCACTTTCATTTGTAGTAAAGGAAACCATACTTTGATCAATTGAAAGATTATCCATAGCTATTTTTATTGATGAATCTTTATCTGGTACCTGCTTCATTAAAACACAGATTTTCATTTAAATCTCCTAATTCTTGAATATAATCACACTATAATATAAATTATATTTATAGAGTAATAATAAAGAAGATTGTAAAAATTAATAAAAAATTAATTTTTAAGATATATAGATAATATTTTATTAATTGTTTAATTTATTTTATTAAAAATGAAAAAAATTTACATCATATTGTTTTCAGTTATTTTTTGTGGGGTATTTACTGAGCCAGACTTTATTCAGAAAAAGGATAAAGATGTTTCTATTGTGTTTACTGATAATGCACCAAAAATTGATGGTGTAATTGATAAAAATATTTGGGATAATGCGGAGCCTGTTTCTGATTTTCTGCAGGAAGATCCAATTCCCATGTCAAGCCCATCAGAATTAACTGAAGTAAGGGTTTTGTATGATAAAGAAAATCTATATGTACTTGCACAGATGTTTGTTGATGATCCTAAGAATATTGTCGCTAGATTAGTTAATAGAGATAATTGGGCCGAAGGTTTTGATGGTGCTTCAGATTATTTTTCTTTTGATTTAGATAGTCGGCATGATCATCAAACCGGGTTTATTTTTAGTGTTAATGCTGCTGGAGTTCAGGCTGATGCAGTCATTTTTGATGATTCTGATTATGACCCCGAATGGAATGCGGTATGGGATTCTGAAGTCTCAATTTTAGGTGATCGTTGGATTGTTGAAATGAAAATACCATTTACGTGTTTAAGATTTACATTCTCTGAAAATATGGTTTGGGGTCTAAATATGTATAGATATATACATTTAAGAAATGAGTATATAGCATGGGTAGCATATCCATTAGGTATACCCGGAATTTCTTCAAAGTATGGGCATTTAAATGGTATAAACAAAAACATTTCAAATAAACGCTTGGAATTATTGCCGCATTTTATGACGGGTAGAAGTATTTTTTATGATGTTAATTTAAAGTATCCTAGTTTTGATCCATTGCAACATGATGAAATGTTATATTTTGAGAATACAAATTCAGTTGGTTTGGATTTGAAATATGGAATTAATACAAATTCAACTCTAGATATTACATTTAATCCAGATTTTGGTCAGATTGAAGCAGATCCTTCAGAAATCAATTTGACATATTATAAAACGCGCTTCCCTGAAAAAAGACCATTTTTTATAGAAAATAACACTATTTTTGATACACCTATTGAAATTTTTTATTCAAGAAGAATTGGCGATAATGATGGTATAATAAAGACCGCCCAAAAAGTTACAGGTAAAACCTCAAAAGGGCTAACTTATGGATTGATTAATGCAAATGTTAATCATGATGAATTAGGTATGTTGAATTATGGTATAACAAGGTTAACTAAAGATGTACTATATGGGAATTCTTATATTGGTATTATGACATCACATTATAGAAATAAGAATTATCAAAATAAAAATATATTTTCATTAGATGGGGTATTTTCATTGTTAGATAATAAAATTAATACTGATGGTCAATTTGTTGTAAGTAAAAATGATTCAATTAGTGGAATGGGTTTTTTTGGAGAATTTAAATATACTTTTATCCCACAGATTAAATCTGATGATTTATCATCTTTCAAATTATATAGTTTTTGGATTGAAACTGATTATTATGATGAAAACTTTAATATAGATGAGATTGGCTACTTAAGAAGAAATAATTTTTTAAATAGAAGTGGTGGAATTAATTTATTTTTTGAGAATCCTTTTTCAATTATTAAAAATATTAATATTGAATCTCAATATAGGAATCACTCAACAATTCAAAATTTAACATTACATAATCAAATTGAATACAATCTCTCAATTTTATTTAAGAATTATTATGAAGTTATATTTGGTTGGAATAGAAATTTTGAGAGATTTGATGATTGGGCAACATATGATTATGAATTAGATAAAGTTGGACCAGTATTAAAATTGCCTCAATCAGATGGTTTAGATTTTTATTTCATATCAGATAATACTAAACCATTAATTATATCATTTGCTTATGGAAATGGTAAAAATAAATTAGGCGATTATGGAATGAATTATTCATTAACTGTAGATTATAAATTATTTAACAATTTTAATATATCTCTAGATAGATATGTAGGTGAGTCTTCAGAGTCATATCATTGGATAGAGATTCTAGAAGAAGAAAATATAAGCGAACCAAATCTTAATCATTATATATTTGCAAATTCTAGGAATCATGTTTATACAACAACTTTTAGATTTGATGGTAGTATTTCAAGAAATCTTGGTTTTCAGATTTATTCTGAATTTTTTAATAATAGAAATAATTTTTCTAATTATTCTGAATTATTACAAGATCAAAGTTTTCCAACAGACACATCAGAATATATACAAAATATACCATATATAATTGATGTTGATCCAGATTTAGGAGTATCTGATGATGAATTATTAGATCCAAATTTATATATAGGATTGTATTCTAAATTTTCTGAATTAAATACAAATTTTGTTATTAAGTGGGAATTTAATCCAGGATCAAATGTATATGTAGTTTATTCACTTAATAAGTTTGTGAATGGCAAGATTTTTAAAAATTATTTTGATTTTTTACAATATAATGATCCATCAAATTGGGAAGAGATATTTTTTGATCAATCAATATATGTTAAGATTGATTATTGGTTTAATATTTAATTAACGATTAAAAAATTTTATAGAATCTTTTAAACAAGATATAAAATAATCAATTTCTTCTTTTGTATTATATAAATATGTACTTAATCGAGCTGTTGACGGAATTTTCAATTTTGCCATAATTGGTTGAGCGCAGTGATGACCAGCCCTAATTGCTATATTTTTATGATTTAAATATTCTGCAAGATCAAAAGAATTTATTCCATCTAAATTAAAGCTAAATACTCCACCTCTATTTTCAGATTGTCCATAAATAGTGATTTCATCAATACTAGTTAATTGTTCCAAGATATAGTCAATTAATGAATTTTCATAATCATATATATTATCAAATCCGATACCTAATAGAAATTTTATGGCCTCTCCAAGTCCTATAACTTGTGCAATATTAGGAGTTCCTCCTTCAAATTTTAATGGTAAATCAGTAAAGGAGACATCATATAGATTAACGTTGTCTATCATTTGTCCACCACTTATAAATGGATCCATTGAATTTAAAATATTTTCTTTTCCATATAAAATTCCAACACCTGTTGGTCCCAACATTTTATGACCAGAAAATACTAAAAAATCACAATCTAATTTATTAACATCAATCCTTGAATGAGGGATACTTTGAGCTGCATCAATTAATGTTAATGCACCAACTAGTTTAGCTTTGTTTATTATTTCTTTAATTGGATTGATTGTTCCAAAAACATTAGATTGATGAATAATACTTACAATTCGTGTATTTTTAGTTATTAATTGATCAATATTGGATAAATCCAACTCACCTTTATCATTTATAGGAATATATTTTATTTTAGCACCTGTCATTTGACTACAAATTTGCCAGGGTACATTATTTGAGTGGTGCTCCATTTCAGATAATAAAATTTCATCTTCTGAGTTTAGATTTTTTCTACCCCAAGAATATGCAATGAGATTTATTGATTCTGTAGTACCTTTTGTAAAAATAATGCTTCTTTCAGATTTAGCATTGATTAATTTTTTTATAGATAGCCTAACATTTTCATACTCTTTAGTGGCTTTATTGCCAATATTGTATGAAGATCTATGTACATTTGCAGGATATTGAGAATAATATTTTGTTATTTTATTAATAACTGATTTAGGCTTAAGCGAAGTTGACGCATTATCAAAATAAATTAATGGTTGATCATTAGAACCATTTAAAATTTCAAATTCTTTTCTTACTGTTTCGATATCCAATTTTTTTACATCATCCCAAGTTGAAGTTTGGCATCATCTGTCATCATACTTTGATTCCATTGAGGTTCCCAAACAATATCAACTTCAACATCTGATATCCCTCTTAAATTTGCTACTTTAACTCGAGCATCATTTGAGATATGTCCTGCCATTCCGCAACCTGGAGCAGTTAGTGTCATTTTGATGCTAACGTGATAATCATTATTTTTTTGTTTTTTGATGGTACAATCATAAACTAAGCCAAGATCGACTATATTTACTGGTATTTCAGGATCAAAACAATTTTTTAAGGCATCCCAAACCATCGGTTCAATATTTTCATCATTAATTTCAATATTTATATCATCATTTTTATCAACTGTTTCAATACCAATTGCATCAGTATCAGAGCCTTCTATTCTTGCTAAATTACCATTAATTAAAACGGTATAACTACCACCTAATGATTGAGTTATTCGAACCATTTCACCCTTGTTTAAAGTAATAGGATCTCCTGAAGGTATTAAGCTTGCATCGCAATCTCTTTTTAGTTCAATTAGTTCGTTATTTTCCATATGATTAGATTTTACTTATATAATTATTTATATGCTCATTAAAGTCTTCTTGGATTTCTTTAGTATCAATATTTTCAACAAATTCATTACAAAATCCATTTAATAATATTTGTTGCGCTGTTTCATGATTAAACCCTCTTGATTTAAGATAAAAGAGCGGTTCATCATCTAATTGTCCAATCGTAGATCCATGCTTGCATGTAACTTCATCAGTATTAATTTCAAGCCTTGGATTTGAGTTCACTGAAGCACTTTTTGAAAGTAAAATATTACTATTTAATTGTTCAGAATCAATATTAACAGCATTCTCATCTACTACGATTTTCCCATCAAAAACACCTTTTGAAGAATCAGTATAAATTCCTTTATATAGCTCTGAACTAATTGAGTGTGGGGCTGAATGCTGAATAATACTATGATTATCTATAAAATTAGATTCACTTCCAATACTTAATCCATTTAAATGACATTCACTATTTGTACCATTTAGTTTAGATAATATATTATTTCTAGTAAAGCCAGTTTTTTCAGTAAAAGTATGGCAATTGATAATACTATTTTTTTCTTGCAATATCCCTAATCCTGAAAAATGCGTTGCATTATTTGATTCAGTTTGAATTTTAAAATATTCAATTTTTGAATTCTCTTCTAAAAGAATTTCAGTAATACTATTTGTATATGATTCAGAATAATCAAGAGAAATATATCTTTCTATGAATGAAAGCTTTGCATTGGAACAACAATATATAAATATTCTTGGAGCTACTTGTTTAGTTGTATTATTTGCAAAAAGCAATTCTATAGGGATATTACTATTTGTGTTTTGTTCTATATATACAAAAATCCCATTTTTTAATGATAACAGGTTTTCTGAACAGAAATAATCATTTTTAAACGGATATATCTTTGAAAAATAATTTTTAAATATTTTTGGATATTTATTAATAGCAGTGTTCATATCTATAATATCAACACCTTCTATATTTATATCTGAAAAGGTTTTATCTAAGATATTATTTTCAATATATAGTTGATTTTTATTTTTTGATTTAAACGTATTATCTATTTTTAAATTAGTTTTTGAATGATTTGTAGTTTTATAATGTTTTTTTTTAAGAAAATTTAAATTTGTAAATCGCCAGTCTTCTTCTTTTGAACTTGGAATTTCTAATTGATTGATTTTTAAATTAGATATAAATTTAGATAATTCTGTATTGTTAAGATTCTTTGACATTGATATGATTATATTAAATCGTAACCTTTTTCTTCGAGTTCAAGAGCTAGTTCAGGACCGCCTGTTTTAACAATTTTTCCATCTATTAAAACATGTACAAAATCAGGCTTTAAATAGTTTAGCAATCTTTGATAATGAGTAATAACAATGAAAGAATTTGAATTGGAACGATATTGATTGATTCCATTTGCAACAATTTTCAAAGCATCTATATCTAAGCCTG